>CAJQQO010000215.1 GCA_905480475.1 uncultured Pseudomonadales bacterium
CCTTTTAAATCCGGACTGATTAAAAATACCTTAAGCTCTGATGGATTGACATCAATTTTGATGAAAACCGTACCGAAGCTGGATAGAAGCTTGATGAAAATCAGCAAGGGCTGGCTAAACTGCGGCTTTCAAGCGGTTGCCTTGGTTGAAACAACGGGGGCTAAAACCGGCCTAAAGCGCGAGTTTGTCACGCTGTGTATGCCAGACGATGAGCAGTTATATTTAGTCGGCTCTAACTGGGGCCGCAACACACCACCGGGCTGGTATTTTAATCTAACCGCCAAGCCACAAGCGATCGTAACCTTTAGGGGCTTTAAAGGCCTAATGAGTGTGACAGAAGTAACGGGCGAGCAGCGCCAACAACTTTGGCCACGACTAGTGGAGTACAATCCGCAGTACCAGAATTATCAGCAAAACTGCAAAAGAGTGTTTCCGGTATTACAGCTTACCCGAACCGCAACTGACACATCCGTTTAGGCCATTTGGTTTATGTCTGAAAAATCCTCTACAGGCGCAGCGTCGAATTCGGCCTCAGGCAAAACGACACGCAAGAAACCACGCGCATCAACTCAGGCATGGTCACGCAGTCTGTCTGCCACCATGGCCGGCGCTCGCGCTGGTAGCGCGCTAGCGTTGGATTCAGCCGTGCAGCAGCTATTTAAAAAAAGTCCTCGTACAGAAAATCAAACCGACTCAACATTTGCAGATAAGGAAGCCCAGCGCTTTGTTAGCAAGCTAGGTAAGCTCAAAGGCTCCTATATCAAGATCGGCCAGATGCTGGCGCTATTTGGCGAACATTTTTTACCACCCGCCTTAACCCGAGCCCTGCATAAACTCGACAGCAGCACCCAAGCATTAGATTGGCAAGAAATCGAACCGCTAATCAAAGCTAATCTTGACGAGCGTTTTGATCAACTCGATATTGAACAACAAGCAATTGCTGCCGCATCGTTGTCACAAGTTCATCGCGCCAGCATCAAAGCTAGCGGCCAAACACTTTGTCTTAAAGTGCAATACCCCAATCTAGCTGAGGTAATTGACGCCGATTTTGATGCTGTAGTAAAAATGCTGGTGTTGGCTCGCTGGCTTAAAAAAGGCCAAGAACTAGATGACTGGCTTTCCACCATGCGTGAGCAGTTACACAATGAAATTAATTACCTCAGGGAAGCCGAGTTAACACAGCAAGCGGCATTACTGGCACAATCGACAAATGCCGACAATAGCAAACAATCCAAGCAATACTGTCAGCTTTATGTACCGCAGCTTTTCAGCGACTATTGCGGCGGACAATTATTAGCGCTGGAATATATTGATGCCTACTCGGTCACGGCAGAGCAAGTCAAACAACTTTCGCTGCAACGTCGCAATGTTATCGCCAAAACTATGCTCGATTTGTTTTTTCGCGAAGTATTCGAATGGGGCTTATTGCAAACCGATCCAAACTTCGGCAACTACTTAATAGAACTTGATGATCGACGCAAACGTGTTACTAACGACAAGTTGGTGTTATTGGATTTTGGTGCGGCAATGATCTTGCCGGCAACAACGCTTCACTATTTACAACAAGTGATCGTTGCAGGACAAGAACAGAATATTAAATCGTTGATCTCCGGCTTGCTAGGTTTGGGCTGGCTAAAAGCTAACGCCTCCGAAGAAGCCTGCCAAACCTTTGCAATGTTTTGTGTCGAGTTACTTGAACCACTGCGCAAGCCTGCACAGTTACCCGCTGAGTATCTCAATAAACGCGGCGAATACTGTTGGGCCAAATCCAATCTGATGCAACGCGCGGGCAAGCAAGGCGCCGCAAATGCCAGCAGTCGGCACTTTACGCCACCGGCGCGCGATTTTGTTTTGATCGCCAGAAAGCTTACCGGCGTATTTACTTTTATCTCGGTACTTAACGCCGAGTTTAACGCCTACCCCATTGCCCAAAAAACCATTGAGCAATGGCATAAAAATAATTCGCATCGATAATATTATGGCTAATAAAATTTCTGACAAAGACCAAAAGCAAATGGCAGTGCCTGCAACAAGAGCGGGACGCTTTATGCGGATGGCAAAAATGGCCGGTGGCGTGACTGGAGGTATGTTAGCTGAAGGGACGCGTCAGCTTGCTGCCGGTAAGCGCCCTAAGGTGCGCGATATGCTGCTCACACCCGGCAATGCAAAGCGGGTTGCAGACCAATTATCCGCGATGCGCGGTGCCGCTATGAAAGTCGGGCAAATTCTTTCGATGGAATCCGATCAGTTTTTACCAAAAGAACTGGCGGATATTCTAGCGCAACTCCGATCTAACGCTCACTCTATGCCGGCCAAACAACTGGAGCAGGCCTTGGTTGAAGCTTATGGCGAAGATTGGCAATACGAGTTTTATCACTTTAATGGCGTGCCGATCGCCGCCGCTTCGATTGGCCAGGTGCATCGTGTCACCACGGTCGACGGCGCAGACATCGTGCTTAAGATTCAGTTTCCCGGTATCGACAAAAGTATTGATAGCGATGTGGATAACATCGCCGCATTATTGGGTGCTACCGGCCTACTTCCTGAAAGTATTGACCTGCAACCATTGCTTGAAGATGCCAAACAACAACTACATGACGAAGCGGACTATCTAAAAGAAGCCAAATACTTGCAAAGCTTTGCTAAAGCTTTGGCCGATGATCAACGCTTTACCGTTCCCCAATATCATAAGCAATTTAGCACGCGAAAAATCTTGGCGATGGATTATGTGGAAGGTGAAGCGATTGAAGAAGTCGCCAAGCTTGATCAGCAGGAACGCAACCGCGTGATGACTTGCTTAATTGAATTAGCCTTGCGTGAATTATTTGAGTTGCGTTTAATTCAATCGGATCCTAATTTTGCCAACTACCTATATAACAGCAGTAACAAAAAAATAGTCTTACTCGACTTTGGTGCCAGCCGAAAACTCAAAGCCAACTTTGTTAATCACTATCGACAATTAGCAGCGGCCGCTATTGAAGGAGATGGTGAAAAAATTCTTAGCGCAGCAGAAAAGCTGGGCTATCAACTCAATGAAGCGAGTGATGATTATCAACAATTAGTGCTCAAACTATTTTTAATCGCACTGGAACCGCTGCGAGAAGATATTGAGTACGACTTTAGCAATACCGATTTAGCCAATCGCCTTGCGGAGTTAAGCAATGACGTGGGCGATTTTAAAGAGTTTTGGCAAGCACCACCGACTGATATTTTATACCTACATAGAAAAATCGGCGGTATGTTTCTTATGGCCAGCAAGCTAAATGCGCAGGTAAATGTTTACCGCTTAATTAAACCTTGGCTTTAAAATAGTTTTTCTCAAAACGGTCTCTCTTACTAAAGGTTTTGTTACGCTAGTCAATATCAGTACTGCCTAAAACGACGCTGGGTATGCTCTTGCCTAATCCGTATTTCATTTAGGCGCTGCTCGGCACTAACGCTAACTGTATCGGTAGGAAGATGCTGCAACACTTGATCAAACGGTACTTTAGTCACCACTAATGTTGGCAACTGTTCGGGCAAATCAGTATAAGCCCAACGTTGACTTAACATACCGGTGTTGTGACCCGTAGTATCAAGCCAGTTGTTTACGCCCGGATCTTTGTGGGCAATAACATAACGCACTTTGCCATCACTGTCGGCTTGCGCCTGCAAATTATTTAAACTCGACTGGTAATTAGTATAATCAAAGGATTCCCCCCAAATATTATTTAAATTAAAACCGGTATAGTCAGGTTTAACAGGAATCGTTTGCTCAATAATTAAAGCTTCGTCTTCCTCTAGCAAATACATTCCGCCGGAATAAACATTGGTTGCTTGGGCAGCTCCCACTTGCGCAGTAGGCGGCGCAGGATTATTGAGCTTATTAGGGCCGGGGAAAGCCACCGGTGTTTTTAACGGGCTATCACCATAACCATCAAGAATAGTGGCAAAAAAATCATTCCAAAAACGCATTTGCGCATTAACGACTTTACCCAAAGAATCAAAATTGGCGATGACTTTTTCTGGCGTAATAGCTGGCTGCGGTTGTCCAATTTTATCTAGCCGAACAATATTCATATCGATTGCTTGTTCATTTTCCCAGTCAGCAAATAACTCACGACAAATAATATAATTACATTGTTGCTCAACGCCCTCATGCTCGGTTCGTGTGCAAATAAAATTCCCGTTAAAACCGGCTGGCTTTTCTGGCGCTAAAATAATTTCAAAACTACCGTCGGCTTCTAACTGCAATTGCGAGCTATCAATCGAGCCGCCATTATTAGTCGTCGCTGGCGTTAGTTCTGCAAGGCTACCAGTATCACCGGTATAGTGAGTAATAGCAGTAAAAATAAGATACCACGGAGCACTGGGTTTACTTTGTGTGCCGCCGCGCCAATGTGCTGTGTCTTGCGCCTTACAACGAATGCGATAGCTGGCACTGCCATCGATAGGCGCGCTTAAATAGAGATTGTCGGCGTTATCCCAAGTGGATTTATTAATCGTTTGAATCGCACGGCGAAAATACGGAAAGTCGACGTCCTCGGCAAAAGCACGCTCACTAGCGGCAAATAGATAACCCGACAAATAACGATAACCCTCAGCCAGATTACGCGCCGTTGCTGGCGGTGGCTTTAATGCCGGATCATCAATCGCTTCACGAGCTTTTTCCAGCTCAGCTAACATACCGGCAAACGCCGTTTGTAAATCACTCTTGGCTTGATTGTCTATTTCGGTAGAATCCATTGAGCAGCAACCCCTTTCTATCTGATTATGATTTTTTGCTAGCCTCACGCACATGCAAAGCAGAAACAATTATACCTATGTACCCGCTACTGTATTCTCTATAGCGTGTAGATTTGTTAAGGTGCGAGATCTTCTGGTGATATCAATCACGTACTTTCTCTAGGCTCAAAAACAACTTAGTATCGGTGGCAATAATGAATCTTTGTTTAGCAATGTTTTATAGCCATGGGCAAGCGCGTAATACTCGCGGTCTAGCGCCATTAATGTTACTTGCGGTTTTGCTGCTATTATCGCTAGCTATTCGCAATGCAACTGCAGCAGAGCCCAGCTTGGACTCTACACCCATCAACACCGCGCAATATACAATCGACTCTGCCACATCCTATATTCATGTCTATACCGGCACCACTGGATTATTAAAATCAGTTTCACACCGTCACTTGATTGCAATTAACAATATTCAAGGCGATGTAAGCTGGAATAAAAACGACGGGCTAAACAGCGCCAACGCGCAAGCTAACTTATTAATAAGACCGGAACAGTTTATTGTCGATGGTAATGCAGAGCGAAGAACCGCAGTGGACAAACGCTATCGCAAAGCGGCGGCAAATTGGGTTAAGTCTGGCACTCGAAAAAACATGCTAGGCAAACGTTTTTTCAATATCGAGTTCTATCCGACCATTACAGCCGATATAAAACTTATATCGCTCAATGGCGAACAAGGTTTATTTGAAGTGACGCTTAATATTATTGGCCATACCAAGCAATTAAGCATTCCTGCAACGTTAGTTGTAAGCGATAATACAATCAATGTCAGCGGCGACTTTAAAATTAGCCATACCGACTTAGGCCTTAAACGCTATAAAGCCGCTGGCGGCGCTGCAAGTGTTGCCGAGTCGCTGCGGTTTATTATCAATATCAGCGCAAGCGCTATAGAGCCAAGCGACATTACCGAAAGCAGCGAAAAGAATCGCACAAACGAGCATTAGAAAAATTCGTTCAAGATCTAAACCTACTGAGTTTAAACCATGACTATTAACGATTTATTAGCGCAATTGAAAACCGCACCTGAAACCATTGAGTTTAATGAGGTGATGGCCGTAATCGATGAAAACTACCACTACACTAAAACCCGTTTTTATAATGGTGAGGTCATTAACGAAGCAGGCAGCAACGAAGGCTCATGCAAATTATTCGCCTTTGCGCAAATCAATGCCTTAAGTGAAATGGATACGCTGCAGTTATTTGGCCAATACTATCGTGATGATGTTATGGGGAATCCGGCAGGAGATGATCACGCCAATATTCGCAATTTTATTTTGGATGGCTGGTTAGGCATTCGATTTGATCAAGAGCCGTTAAGCCCGAAGTAGTTATGATTTCAGAGTAGCTTAACTTGTTATCCCCGCTAATGCGGGGATAACAGTAAAGTAAAATATATTATTCAACAATATCAAACTTTAAACCTGCATGACTTATTAAGCGCTCGATTAATGGCTCACCCAATAAGGTGGCGGGCGTCCAAAAACCACCCGGACGACTATCATCAATATCAAAAGCCAAACAAGCGGCAGACTGGCCCAACATTTTTGCCGTAGAACCGTAACCCGGATCGCGATCACCGGTCACTTTAACCTTGATGCTTTTACCATCGCTGGTGGTACCGGCAAAACGCAAATCAAAACCGCCTTTTAATTGCTGCTCTGGCGTTGGACCTTCACCCGGTTTTGGTAGAATAAATTTCTCCAATACCCAACGCGTAGGTGCCAATGCAGCGCCGATGGTAAATGCCTTCATTCCAAAAGCCGCTTTTTTAGCGCCACGCTTAGCCTTTTCACCATCCCCTACCAAGGTTGCCTCTTCATACAAAAAATCTTCACCATAAGCATTGCCACTTAAACCGTTGGAACGATGAACAATACGCGTGTTGATACCGGCCATAATAAACGGCCCTACCCAACTGCTATGCTCTTCATCATATTCAACAATAATATTTTTTTGTCTAACCGTAGACTTATGGCCGGGAGGACAAATCGAATAGGGATTCGCTAATTCTTTTCGCAAGGCAGGATCTTTGGATGCTTCTTTTGTCAGATTAACCACGCTGGCGATCGTACCACCCGATGCGCCACCTTTTAACTTTTTAACCCGCATTTTTATATCGTTACAATGCGTGCCAAATTGCTGCTGCGCCTGCTGTTGTAAAAAGTAAACACCTAAGTCGGAAGGAATCGAATCAAAACCACAGCTATGCACAATACGCGCACCGCTGGCTTTGGCTTGATCTTCATAACGATCAACCATACGTTTAATCCAATGCGCCTCACCGGTTAAATCGCAGTAGTCGGTACCGGTATCGCAACAGGCTTTAATCATTGGCTCGCCATATAAAGCATAGGGCCCAACGGTTGAAATAATCACCTTGGTTTGTTCGCACAAATTTTTCAGCGCAGCGTGATCAGCAGCATCCGCAACAAACACCGGAATATCCTTGGCTTTGTCACCGACCAAAGCTTTAACTTCCTGCAGCTTCGATTCTGAACGACCGGCCATTGCCCAGTTAAGCTCACCCGGCGCAAACTGATCACAAAGATACTGACTAAGAATTTGGCCAACAAAACTGGTGGCACCAAAAACAATGACATCAAAACTCGACTGTGACATTAAACTTACTCTTTTTTAGGATATTAAATAATTGACGGCTGATAAACTGATGAAAGAGCTTGAGACTCTAACGCTTTATCTATGTGAATACTTAAGACGGATACTCAGTGTGCACATTGTGCGACTTTTTTGCGGGAGAGGATAGTCACTTTGGACAAATAGAAAGAAAAAAACCAAGCATCGTATGCTGCGATGCTTGGTTTTTAACGCTATTGATCATGTCAATGGCTGTTATTCATTGAGCTACTATTATCTGCTTTAAACTATACTGTTGTTTTATTATCCTTTTAAATAAATGCGCCAAAGTTTAAAGACACAAGAAAATCACATTGCTCAATTAAACTGCCGCCTATCAGGGCGCTAATGTAGAAATAACAACCGCACTAGCAGTAATACATCCGCTCTCGCTATCTTCAACACCAGTCACTTCAACGTTAGCATCAGCCAAAGTCGACAAGTCAACCGTTGTGACTTCAACCGTATCATCCATTTCAGTCAGCTGAAGTAGCTGCGTATCATCATTTACTGTGACGCAGTATTCGACGGCTTCCGCATCAACTAGTAATAGAGAGAACGTCGAAAAATCGATACCGCTGATTGCACCGTTAATAACAGTTTCGCTCAACGCGGGTTTAACTATTGCGATAAAAGCATCAATATTATTTGGCACATCTAAAATCAATAAACCTTCAAGTTCTACAACAGCACCATTACTAATAATATCAATTTCGGCTGGCTCACCGTCTTTAGTAAATAGTTTTGCGCCATCTGCTAATGGTAAATGCGCGGACACGGTCAAATCACCTGCAACACCTTGACCTTCATCCAGCGTGATATCAAAGGTTTCTAACACCGCATCAAATTCCGTTTGTGCTACGCCTTCAAATTGTTGGTAACTACCATTGGCAACTACAAAAGCGTCAAATGCTGTACCGTAAACCTCGTCACTTTCATTATCAAGCAGCGACTCACTGGTCATCGGAGAAAAACGGCCGTAAACAACCACAGAATCACCATTGTTAAAATCATCGAGTAAAGCAGTTTCAATCTGCGCAACACCTGGCGCAAACACGCCCGTCGCCTCGGCTACCAGTACTAATCGACAACTTGTCGATTCGGCGACATCATCGTTATCCGACATTAAATCCGCATCACAGATCTTAAAGCGATCATTCCGCCGAACCTCATTTTCTAAAACGCTTTCAAACTCGCCCGCAATTCGAACCAAGCCACTGGGATTATCAACCGTGATGATGTCGGCAAAAATAACCGGCCTAAATTTGTAACTGCCATTACCGGCTTGAGTCAACTTGATCGATTTTCCTAAATCGACATCTATTGCCAACACTAAACTTTGATCTGCCTCTACATCAAAGCCATCTTTAATAAGCACATCAACTTTGCCGTTCGCTAATACACGCACATCAATTTCCTGCGTAATGTCACCTAGCTCATCACGTTGAATTAGCGTGATAGTGTCAACCTGAAAACGCAGCTTGTTATAGCTGCCAACTGGCACTTCGGTTTCGGCCAACACTTCGTTGACCGTTTCCAGCGCGAGAAAATCGATCTGCCGCATTTCATCTAACAACACAATGCTGCCTTGGTCGTCGTCACCTAACAGTCTGATGCTGGAGATATCAAATAAAGCCTCATCAAAATTGCTAATATCATCATCGCCTGCAACTAAGGTAACAAAGCCCGTATCTCCGGATGTACCGTTACTGGAACCGTTATCACTTGAACCGCCCCCGCCGCCACAGCCAACCAATAACATCGATAAGCCTGTCAAAATAAATACTAAGCTACTGTTTTTTATTGAAATTCTCATTTTTGACCTCTTTCACAACTATAGTATGGCGCTAATTTTTAATATTTATAGGATAGATATCAGCGCCGACTGCTCATTATTTCGCCAGTATAGGGCCGCAACTGCCTCTATAACAGCTGTTTTTATTGGTCACTAATCTATCATTAAGCGATAAAGCGAAAGGTTATTTGATGTAAAAGCATGAACTGCGTCACATATGGAGCTGAGGCAGAACTACAGGTCTGGGTTACGACCTTGAGAAAATTGTTTTGGCGAGACTTAAACCCTTAAAACCGCCAAGTTGTACCGCCGTAATCATTCCGCCCACCATCGCCCCCACCACCCCACAGGTCAAAATATCCTGACCGGTTAGATAAAGTCCTTTGATCGTGGTTTTTGGTTTTAGCCATTCTTGTTCAAAACGCTGCGGACTATGGTCCAGCCCATAGATTTCGCCCTGCTTATAGCGACAGAAAAAATCAGTCGATAAGGTGGTAGATAATTCGTAATAATCAATTTTACCTTCAAGATGTGGCATCTTTTCATACAGCGACTTTAATAGCCGCTGTGCCAACTGCTCTTTTAAGGCCTCATATTTATCACCACGCTTACCCCATGGTTCATCTTGCCATTCGGCAAACCATTCATGCAGACAAGGCGCGACAATTTCTACCGTTGCACGACCGGGATAACGATTAAGAAAATCTGGATCCTTGGCCGAGGGAAAAGAAATATAAACCATAGGAAAATCCGCTTCACCGGTATAGGTTTTTTCTTTTTTAAAGTCATTGACTATGGTGTCGTAATCTTCGCTGGGATAAATCCAAAAATTGGTTTTCGGTAAGCGCAGGTTTTCTGCCGTATCTTGAATACCAATATATAAACAAATACTCGCCATTGATGGCTGCACTTGCTTTAACTGCTCAACATATTCTCGACGCTGCGGCGTGTCTTCATCTAGCAAGTGGTTAAAGGTATTAAATACACCGGCATTACTGATAACGGTAGAGGCATCGATAATATGGCCGTCAGCCATTTGCACGCCAGTAACCGTATTATTCTTGCTTAGAATTTTTTCAACCGAAGCGTAGGTAAATACCTCACCGCCCGATTGTTGAATAACAGGGATAATGGTTAGCGCCATTTGCGAAGCCCCACCTATCGGATAATAGCCGCCATTAATATAATGGCGTGCAATCATGCTATGAATAATAAAACTGGATTCGCCCGGCGGCATGCCACAATCGCCCCACTGACTTGTCATTAAGGCAATTAGTTTTTGATTACCGGTTAAACTCTCTAACACTTCACGTGTGGTTTTATTAAAAAACGGCGGCGGTTGCTGCGACGGCATAAAGCGCGCAAACAAACTGTCTTTAGTTTTTTTAGTCCAAGCGGGAATCACTTTATCCAGCGTATGGCTTCGAACGCCCGCACTTACCGCCCGCATATAAGCAAGGTATTGATCAATCGCCTGCTCCTCTTCCGGAAAGGCATCAACCATTGCTTGCCGATAAGCTTCTTTACCACTCATCAAGCCATAACTTTGATCACCAATATAAGCGCGATCAAACTCTTGATCCATTTCTGCCCATTGAAGTTTACTATCAGTAATATGATCAAATAATTTTCGCCCGATGGATTTTTTACTACCCATCTCGCCGATGTAATGCACACCGACATCCCACTCATAGCCGTTGCGATCATAGCTATGGGTAAAACCACCGGCGGTATAGTGCTGCTCAAGCACACAAACCTTTTTACCCATTTTGGATAAACAGGCCGCGGCGGTAAGCCCACCAATACCCGAGCCAATAACCACGGCATCGTATTTCCCCTCAAGGCGGTTGGCGCGATAGCGACGGCCTACTCGAATGGTGCTGGGAGATGTACCTGATTGATTGCTCATAAATATTATCTATTATTGGTGGGAAACCTAATCATATTCTAAATAGATCATGAGTACACGTTTTCCGCCCAGCAAACACAGCAATCGTTTGCATATTGCGATTCTGACATCATAGTTAGCATTGATAAGCTCTATATATTTGTTTTATATGCCATTATTTTTATGGGCACAATCTTTGCTGGATCAGTAAGTATCCAGTAATCATTTGGCATAAAACAAATTTAAAGGGCGAGATTATGAAAACAACAGCCAGCATCATTAGTACCGTTATCATCGCTGCAGTTACGACATTTAATGCGAATGCGGCCAATGTGACTATCGTCGACGGCAATCAACTCTTTACCGATATCGGTGGAGATATTGATACCTCAGGCTATTCCGCAGTAGGCGGCTTTGCGGGCGACGCGTCAAATCAAGGTCAGGTATTAGACTTGCTATCGACGCGAAGAAGCTCAGCCACAAACACTGTTTCGGTTGCTGATATCTATGACATGCTGGTGCAAGGCGGTTTAAGCTCTACCGGCGCATTGGTATTGGGTTTTAGCGCAAATGAATCGGGAAATAACAACAGCGTAAGTATTACCCAGCTTGATATTGAATTGGAAAGAGCCGATGGCAGGTCTCAGTTTTTTACGCTGGGACAAGACTCAATAACGATTACAGATTTTAACAGCGGCAATAGCACCGCCGAGGCACAGTTACAATTGGATCTTGGCTTTGATTTTTTGCAAGAGTATACATCGACATCCAATCGAGATTTGATTATCCAAGCGCAATTAAGCGGCAATACCGGCGGGCAAGATCGCCTGTTTCTTTCATCAGCGTTTACCGCGAATCCACTTATCACTCCGAGCTTTCAACAGCAATCGGCTGTTCCACTACCTGCATCCAGCTGGTTATTTATCTCTGCACTAGCGGGTTTGGTCTGCCATAAACGGCGTATAACATAGGATTAATCTCTTCGACCTTAGCTCCGCTATATCTGCCAGCGCCGCCTGCTTTAAGATCACTAGCAACTGGCCAGCCTCTCCCGACAAGGGCCCCATCGCGACCAACTCAATAACCAGCCTGAAGATAAAACGGACCAGCAAGACTAAATGGTAATAATTTTGCCGTCGTAATTATTTAAAATACCGTTAAATCGAGTAGCAGTTCAGCGTTACTATTTTCGAGCATGCGCATCATGCAATTAACGTGGCCAGAAAAATAATTATGTCGACTAAATCGAACACAGCAGAAACCGTCCCAACCGTTTGTAGACTCTGCATTGCCCATTGCGGTGTACTGGCCACGATTGAAGATGACAACGGCCGACGCAAGGTCACTAAAGTCACTGGCGATCCGGACAATCCACTATTTAAAGGTTATAGCTGCCCCAAAGGTCGAGCGCTGGATGATTTACATAACCATGACGGTCGCTTACTTAATAGTTTAAAGAAGGCTGACGATGGTAGCTTTAGCAAAATCAGTAATAGTGATGCCGCGATTGAAGTTGCCGATAAAATCAAAGCGCTGATTGATCAATATGGGCCGCGCTCAGTGGCCATTTATGTCGGCACACCGAATGTTGGATATCCTGCCGCCGCCGGAATGGGTAATGCCTTTTTACGCACTATTGGCTCGCGTATGTTTTTTACCTCTAACACCATCGATCAGCCGGGCAAACAAATCTCACTAGCCACGCATGGCAAGTGGCTAGGCGGCGAACCCGACTTTGATCAAGCGGATGCTTGGTTATTAATGGGTGGCAATCCGATTATTTCTAAGTCTGCCGGTATACCAGGGCAAAATCCTGCACAAAAATTAAAAGAGGCCATTACGCGCGGCTTAAAACTAATTGTGCTCGATCCGCGTGTTTCCGATACGGCTCGTAAAGCGCATATTCATTTGCAAAGCCGACCGGGTGAGGACCACAGTATTCTTGCTGGCATGATCAATATTATTATTGCTGAAAAACTTTACGATCAAGATTTTGTCACTGAGAACACCTCGGGATTTGAAAGCTTAAAAAATCATGTTGCTAATTTCACTCCTGAGTATGTCGCCGATCGCGCCGGTGTGCCGATTGATAAATTATTCGCCGCCGCTAGAGTATTTGCCAATGCAAAAATACGTCACGCTAATAGCGGCACCGGCAGCAGCTTTTCGATGTACTGTAATCTTAAAGAATATTTGCTCGCCTGCCTAAACACACTTTGTGGTGCTTACACCAAAGCTGGAGAAAAAGTCACCCGACCCAACGCCATGTTGCCCGCCTACACGCCCAAAGCCCAAGCGCTTGGCCCATTTAAGGGTTGGGGTTTTGGTGAGAAGTTACGCGTGCGCGGTTTAACCGATACCGCAGCCGGTATGCCAACCGCTGCATTAGCTGATGAAATTTTGTTAGCGGGCGAAGGTCAGGTAAAAGCCTTAATTTGTATTGGTGGTAATCCAATGGCCGCGTGGCCGGATCAACGTAAAACACAGCAAGCCTTAGAGAAACTGGATCTACTATTGACCTTTGATGTGGAGATGTCCTCCACTGCACGCTTGGCCGATTACGTAATCGCTTGCAAACAAACCTTTGAAACACCGGGTATGAGCCAAAGCGGTGAGGCCATTAAGTTTTTTGGTTTTGGCATTGGCTTTCCCAGCGCTTATGCACAGTACTCACCGCGTATTGTTGATCCACCACATGATTCGGATTTAGTAGAAGAGTGGGAGTTCTTTTACCATATGGCTTGCCACTTAGATTTAAGCCTTTCTTACGTAGCATTTTTTGGTGCCGCCAAATATATTGAATCACCGATGGCGATGATGATGCTAGACAAAAACTACAAGCCTAGTACCGAAGAAATTTATCAAACCATTTGTTCTAATTCACGCATCCCATTGGATGAAGTCAAAAAATATCCTCATGGCTATATTTTTGATAGCGAAGTTTTTGTAGCACCCAAGGATGCGGATCATGAAGAAAGGTTAGCGCTAGCTGACAAAGTAATGATGGAACAACTGGAAGAAGTTTATGCGCAAGATTATCAAGCAATGCATAACACGCCGGACTTTCCCTTTAGATATATTCCGAGACGACATAATAACTTTATGAATTCGGCGGGTCGCTCTATTAAAAAGCTTAACGGTGATAAACCTTGGAACCCGGTTTGGATTCATCCTAAAGATATGCAGGCACTTGATATTAGCAATGGGGATTTAGTTCGTATTGCCACTGAACACGATTCAATTCCAGCGATGGTAGAAGCCGACGATAGTTTGCGCCGTGGCGTTGTTGCAATGGCGCATGCCTTTGGCGGCTTGATTGACGAGGATCATCGTTATAAAGAACTCGGCAGCAATACCGGTCGCTTAATTCGTACTGATATTGATTATGATCCAATTACCGGCATGCCAAGGATGGGCAATATTCCGGTTTCAATTACCCGCAAAAAATAATTTAGCCAATAATATTTTTAAACTGTTTTTACGACCAGTGATCGCTTAACCTGAGCAAGCGATCACTGCCGTTAAAATACTGTCGGTAAGCTATTGCAACTAAACCTTAGCGACTGACAATGCGATCAGACTTAAACCTCGCACTCTCTTCCAATCTACAACTGTGGCTAAGGCCATTTGCACAGCTATCAAGTCGCGCAGCTAAGGTCGGCGTTGGCTGAACGCTTTCCATCGCAACTTGCCAATGTTTATTAATCGAAGCATTAACATAAGATTTGCTGTTTGCATCAACTGTTACCATGATCGAACTTTCTTCTGGATCATTGGTTTCAATGACATGCGCGCCGGGGCTTAATTTTAATTGGAACGCTGTATTGCGTTTTAATTGGCCGACCATTTTGCCGTCGACATAAACGCGGTAGTACATCAAGCTATTGGCCGATAGACCTTTGCCGCGATAAATCACCAAGCTACCTTGTTGCGCTGCGTCCGGCTTCACGCTCTCAATGGTTTCGGCAGTTGCCGACATGGCGGTCATAGTTGCTAATCCGACCAATAAGCTCAGACCGGTTAAAGCGGCACGGGTAGCCGCAGCAAATGTATTTAATGGATTGCTCGTATTGCTAGTCGTAGTCATGAGTAGTTCCTCTAATGTTTAAACGTTGGTCTGAGTAGCTGACCTAAATAGTCGTGTCCTATATAGGGCTAACACGACCCGGTTTGTATAAAGTCTCGCTAGTCATCACTTGCCTAAGAAGATTTGTCTAGCTGATGGAGCAAATAATAGTGTTGAATAGCGGTCTCGTAAATTGCACATAGCCATACAAAGAGTGTCTGATTATGGACAACCAGCGCAGAAGTGGTTAAGTTATAGTGGTATCTCGCTTGATTGGCAGGCAATGCCTAAGTGACTGTTTACTATGCAAAACACTACATAACCGCATCGATTTAAGCCGATTCTGACGATCACAAAACGGAGTTCAAAACATCATGAGAGATTGGGAAAACCTGCGCTACTTCTTAGCAGTAGCGCGACAAGGTACGGTTTCCGGCGCCGCAAGGGATTTGAGTGTCAGTCATTCAACTGTGCTCAGGAGGATTGATCAATTCGAGCAAGCGCTGCAAACCAAGCTATTTAAGAAGCTCCAGCGCGGTTACGAGCTAACCAATGCCGGTGAGCAATTGTTTAACAACGCCAAGTTGATAGAAGGTGATATCGATCAGGTGATGTCGCAAGCAGAAGGCCACCACGATGTTACCGAGGGCAAGCTGCGAATCTCGCAACCAGAAAATGGCATTGTGGATTTGTATCCGCTCTACGCCGCTTTTATTCGCGAGCATCCCGAAATCTCACTAGAGATTCATAGCACCATGGAGATGCACAATCTTAATCAGCAAGAGGTGGATGTGGCTTTTCGCTTTTCTGATTCGCCGCCGGATTTATTAGTTGGCCGGCAACTGGGCGTGGTGCAAACCAAATTGTACGCCAGTAAAAATTATTTAGAACGCAAAGCGGCATGCAAATCTATCAATGAATACGAGTGGGTACTTTGGCAAACGCTTACTACCTCATCAATGAATTGGCTTAAAAACCATGTGCAAAATCCGCATGTGGTTGTTCATGCGCAAACCATGCCCGATGTGCTAAATGCTATTCGTCATGATATGGGAGCGGGATTTTTATCCAGTTATGAAGCCGATCAATACCCAGAGTTAGTGGCGCTGATGGATGGCGCCGCCTTAGGTGAGCATACTTTATGGATACTAACGCATAGAGAGTTAAGACACAGCGAGCGAGTCACCACCTTTATGCGATTTATCGCCGACAATTTAAAATTGTCGAAATAAAATATTTTTCTTTACGTGAATGGATTAACGAATAATAAACCAATGTTTAAAACCGTCTGTCGCTTTTTGAATACCTTCGGATTTTTCATCTTCGGTGCTATAAAACAAGTAATCATTTTCTAACTTTAAGCGTTTAAAGGGATTTTTTATTTGGCTGCATTGAAATATTTCCAGCTGCGGTGTGCCAGCTTTATTGTCACGGTTAAAGCTTATTTTCCAATCTTTAAGTAATTGGATTTTTGCATATTGGATAGCGCCAGCTTCATCTTTAGCGCGCACCACTCGCTGGGCGACAAAACCCGCTAATGGCAAACTGACACCGCGCTCCAAATGAATCTTGTCGGCAATAATCGTTAAGTAGTATCTATTCATGTACAGTTTTATAGCTTAATCATTATTAAATTTAAATGAACATCTATGCTAACGCTTAGGCAAATCATTAACTGCGATAAGCTGCGCAAAAAAAACATATTGCTCAATGCGTAATTAGCCGCGGATATGCCGTGCCCGAAAAGACCGGCCTTTTATTTTACCGTTGCCAAGCATATCTAATGCCTCTTTGGCTATAGAGCGCCGCACCGCCACATAAGCGCTTTGATCATAAATCTGTATCTTGCCAATATCTGCGCCTTTAATATCACCGTTCGCGGTTAGCGCGCCAAGAATATCACCCGCACGCACTTTTTGTTTTTTACCACCGTCGATTTGCAAGGTTGCCATTTCGGGCTGCGAAGGCGACTGCTTAAGTATCGAGTCGTTCGGTAGTTTTGATACTTCGATGGTCTGCTGTAAATGCGCTTCAAGTAATTCTAATTTGTACTGCTCTTTGTCAGAGACCAAGGTGTAGGCCATACCAGCGTTACCCGCTCTACCGGTGCGACCAATACGATGCACATGCACATCAAGTTCGCGGGCAATTTGATAATTAATAACGGTATCTAAAGCCTCAATATCCAAACCACGAGCGGCTACATCGGTGGCAACAATAATTGAAACACTTTTATTAACGAAGCGAACCAGTACTTGATCACGTTGCTTTTGATCCAAATCACCATGCAGAGCCTGCACGCTAAAACCTGCGCTTTTAAGTTCGTCGGCTAGGTCTTGCGTTTCGCGTTTTGTATTGCAAAACACGACGGCAGAATCGTATTGGCTATCAAGCAATAACAGCTTAAGTGCTTTTAAACGATGCTGATAATCACTGACGCGGTAAACACGCTGCTCAATAATATGTTCAGCATGGACAGACTCAACTTCAACACGAACCGGTTGCTGTAAATATTGCTGGGCTATCGTTTCAATTTCATCGGGGAAGGTCGCACTAAACAATAAGGTTTGTCGCTGGCTTGGCATTTGTTCCATAATCGCTTCAAGCGTCGATTGAAAACCCATATCCAACATGCGGTCAGCTTCATCCAATACAAAAGTATTTAACGATTGCAAAACCAGTGATCGCTTTCGAATATGTTCTTCTATACGCCCCGGTGTGCCAACAATTATATGCGCACCGTGCTCCAAGGAACCCAATTGCGGCCCAAAAGGCATACCGCCACATAGAGTTAACACTTTAATATTATGAATGCCACGCGCCAAGCGGCGAATTTCTTTGGCAACTTGATCGGCTAGCTCGCGGGTTGGACAAAGCACTAATGCTTGTATCCTGAATTTTTTTACATCCAGTGCATTTAACAAACCCAAACCAAAGGCTGCCGTTTTACCTGAGCCGGTTTTACCTTGAGCAATAACATCTTTACCAGACAATATTACCGGCAGGCTTTGCGCTTGAATGGGCGTCATGGTGTGATAACCCAATGACGCAAGATTATCCAATAAACCTGAGGACAAACCCAAGGCATTAAAATTATTATCAGTCAAAATGTTTTACCACATTAAGTCGTCGGGAACGACAAACTCTGCATAGGGATCATCTTCTTCGATGTCGGCGTCTGACGCCGATGAAGCAGATGCTTGATTTAATAAAATGATTATTGACTCATCACGCTGCTTAATCTTTTCAGCAACAGCAGCCGGTACCAGCTCATAGCTATCAGCTAGCTTAACAATCGCTATTTGACCCCTAATCAACTGGTTTTGTAATAGCTGAGAGATATGCATTTTTTTAATTTTTTTGCCGTCGACAAACTGAAAAGCAATATCCTTATCAGCGCCATTGGCTTTATTCGCATTGCCACGATCAATGGCATTGGTTTCAATTAGCTGTTTTATTTGTGCGGCAATCGCTTTAATTTGTGCAGCGTCTTCACGCTGGCGATTAATTTCTCTATCGCGGGCGGACTTTTCATTTAAGGCTTTTTTAGCTTGCTCGGTAATTTCATTGCTTTGCTTATGGCCTTTAGGCAGTTGCTTGGCTTGCTTAGCCTGTTTGCGTTTATCTTTCTCAATTTGTTTGGCCTTTTTTTTGTCGACCATTCCGGCATTGAGCAATTGATCTTGTAATGAGGCCATGGGTTAATATTCTCCGCAAACTATTCGGCGGAAATGTTAACACCTTTTTGCCAATATCACGGCTTTTCATTTGGACAATATTGCAAGGCCCGCACAAAGAATATGCAAAGTAAAAAAATAGCTATAGCAGACAGGGTAGCTTGATCGCCAGCTGGAAAATAGCGGCTGGAAGTACTAGAGGGAAATAGCCCGACTTAACGTACCTGACGCTCGCTGCAAACGCTCGCCTCCCAGCCAAGCATAATTTGCTTGCGCGACTGCCCCCATCGGTACTGACTAATATCGCCGGTACCGCGAATAACACGATGGCAGGGAATTAAATAGCCGATATTATTTTTTGCAATCGCAGATGCGACTGCGCGCGTGGCCGCAGGAGAATCAATCGCACTGGCGACTTGCTGGTATGAAACCATTTCGCCCCCAGGAATACGTAGCAAAGCCTCCCAAACTTTCAATTGAAACTGCGTACCTTTTAACAAGATATTTAATGGCTGGGATTTTGTTGATTTTGCCAAAGCCGCAGGGAAAATTAATGGCAGATAGTTTGCCGTAGTCTCTTGCGTATGTTGAAGCTTTGCTTGCGGCCACTGCTGTTCTAATTCTTGCAGCAACTGCTTTTTATCGCTCACCGAATCATAAAAAGCTAACTTGCAAATACCTCTTGCAGTACTTGCCAATAGACACTCGCCAAATGGCGTTTGATGAAAACCATAATCAATAGTTAAACCACTACCTCCCAGCTTGTATTCGCCGGGCGTCATAGCTTCGATATTGACCATTAAATCATGCAGGCGACCAGAGCCGCTTAATCCAGACATTAACGCTGTATCCATAACAGATTCGCGTAATAAACATTGCTTGGCATATTCTTTAGTTAAGAACTGCAAGTATTGCTTGGGAGAAATTCCTACCCACTGGCTAAACAGACGCTGAAAATGAAAATCACTTAAACCGATATGTTTTGCAAGCACTGACAAGCTCGGCTGTTGTTGCTGATGCGCTGCCAAATATTTGATAGCTTTAGCAATCAGCTGATAGTGCTGCGCTTGGTTATTTTCGCTGGGTCGAGAAGGCATATAGGCTATCCGGGAGCGGCTGGAATCTATGCGATAGAATGCTTGAATTATTATTGCTCGACGCTCAATTGTCGACCCGTTTCTTGCGCAAGTGTTCGCGGCCAGTTAGCTATGGCGTCAGCCTGTTTCATTTAACAAAAAAAAGGCGCATATCAAATGCGCCTTTTTTTAACCATGTCTTATATGACTAATCAAAAGACTTAACCAAATTACTTAAAGTCTCTTTTGCATCACCAAATAACATTCGCGTATTGTCTTTAAAGAACAAGGGATTATCAATACCCGCAAAACCCGATGCCATTGAACGCTTTAATACAAACACGGTTCGGGCTTGATCCGCATTGATTACCGGCATGCCGTAAATCGGGCTAGATTCAATTTCACGAGCCGCAGGGTTAACCACGTCATTCGCACCGATAATAATCGCCACGTCAAACGTTTCCATACGTGGATTGATTTGATCCATCTCTAACAATAAATCATAGGGAACATCGGCTTCGGCCAACAGTACGTTCATATGGCCAGGCATACGTCCTGCTACTGGATGAATCGCATAAACTACTTCGGCACCGTTTTCTTCAAGTAACTCTTGCAGCTCTTTCACAACGTGTTGTGCTTGTGCAACCGCCATACCGTAACCGGGAATAACCACCACACTGGTTGCCGCTTCTAATACATAGTAGGCATCTTCAGCCGACATCGGTTTAACTTCGCCTTGCTCAATTTCAGCAGCACTACTGACTTTAACCGCACCAAAGCCAGAAAATAGCACATTGGATAGCGATCGATTCATCGCCTTACACATGATGTTAGTCAGAATAATCCCGCTTGCGCCAACCAAGGAACCGGCAACAATTAATAGGATATTACCAATCGCAAAACCTGCCGCCGCCGCCGCAATACCCGAGAAGCTATTCAATAAAGAAATAACCACCGGCATATCTGCACCACCAATAGGTAATACAAACATCACACCTAACACTAAGGATAAAGCCACTGCCAAATATAACCAGTTAGCATCGCTTGGGTCTTGAATAAACAAACCCGCACAAACGACAACCGCTATTAAGATTGCGCTGTTAACAATACGTTGACCGGAATAGACAAAAGGTCGACCTGAAATACGCTCACTTAATTTGCCGTAAGCTAATAAGGAACCGGTAAAGGTTAAACCACCAATCAATATCGATAAGAAGATAGTGATTAAGGTAAATGCCGATACAGGGTTAATCACGGTAGCCGTTACCAGAGCGATAGATAGCGCCGCCCAACCCACAAATAAACTCGCCAAACCACCAAAGCCGTTAAACAATGCAACCATTTCCGGCATCGATGTCATCTCAACCTTACGGGCAACTACTGCGCCTATAAGTGTGCCGATCACTATGCCTACAATAATATATTGAAATTCAATAATATTTTGATCAAGTAAGGTGACAACAACAGCGATAAACATACCGGCAGAAGAAACCAAATTACCTTTTCTTGCCGTTGCAGGTGAACCCAGTAATTTAAGACCTAATATAAATAGAACTGCGGCAACTACATAAACTAAATTAATTAATATCTCTGTATTCATTTACCGCTACCGCCTTCTTTCTTTTTAAACATTGCTAACATGCGATCGGTAACCATATAACCGCCAACCACGTTAATGGTTGCAAATGCGACAGCTAGCGTTCCCAATATAGTTGCAATCTCTTGCTGTGCCGAACCGGCTGACACTAATGCACCTACCAGCGTAATACCGGAGATTGCATTCGAGCCAGACATCAATGGCGTGTGCAAGGTTGATGGGACTTTATTAATTAGCTCAAAGCCAAGAAAGATGGCTAATACAAATACAAATGTAAGAAATACAATTTCCATCTTAATTACCTCCAGAACGAATATTGGCGATGGTCTCATTAACAATCTTGTTGTCATGAGTGATCACGCAGGGAATTAAATCGTTTTCAAAATCCAGCACCATGGCTTTTGCTTCTTCGTTCCAAAACTCGTCAATTAGACTAAGTAAGTTACTGGAATACATTTGCGAGGCATCACGTGGAACCGAGTTAGGCCAGTTGCCAGTACCAACAATTTTGACACCGTTAAGCTCTACGACTTCACCAGGACTTGAACCTTCAACATTGCCACCAGTTTCAGCAGCCATATCAATAACAACACTGCCAGCTCTCATACCTTCAACAAATTCTTTTGGCACGATAACCGGTGGCTTGCGACCAAAGACTTGTGCGGTGGTGATAACCACATCAGAGGCTGCAATCACTTCTTTTTGCGCATCGCGCTGAATTTGTAATTGCTCGGGTGTTAATTCTTTTGCATAACCATCTTTGGTAGAGCCCGTCTCGCCCAAATCAATGGCAAGAAATTTTGCACCAACGGATTGAACCTGCTCGGCTACTTCGGAGCGAGTATCAAAAGCGGTAACTTGTGCACCAAGACGTTTAGCCGTCGCGATCGCTTGCAAACCCGCTACACCAGCACCGATAACAAATACTTTGGCAGGCTTTAAGGTTCCGGCTGGCGTCATCATCATGGGCAAAATTGACGGTAAGTAGTTTGCCGCCTGCATAACCATCACATAACCGGCAAGGTTTGCCTGCGAGCTTAGCGCGTCCATTTTTTGCGAGCGCGTGCTACGAGGAATCATTTCCATACTGATAGCGCTGATATTTTTTTCTTTTAGCGCATCAATTAAGCCATGCTCGTTAAAGGGATCAAGAAAGCTAACGTGAACGCTGCCGGACTTTAGCAAGTCTATATCGGCCAGTTCGGGTTTCCGTACTCGTAATACCAAGTCGGCAGCACCCAAGAGCGCTGCTTTATCGCTAACGATTGTCGCGCCGGCGGTTTGATATTCGGCGTCGGAAAAACCCGCCCCAATACCAGCGCCAGCTTCAACTTGAATATCGGCACCCATACGAACCAATTTTTTAACCGTATCCGGGATCAACGCAGTGCGTTGCTCTCCGGCGGCTGTTTCTTTAGGAAGAGCTATAAGCATAAAATTATCGATTCTTTTGTTTTCAGGATAAATTTGAGAAATTAAATGGCCAAATCGTGTGGCTTGTTATTTCCAGTTAGATAAAAACCATTCGAATTTAATTTTAAATAACATGATGTTACGAGCAGAAAGCTATTAATTTCCGGCTGAAGCACCAAAATGGCCGGCTATGTTATACGGGGATATGTGCAATGGCCAATAGCCAATTGCGTCTAACAACTTATGCCGTTATACAAATCAATCACTTAGAGCGAGATATAATATTGCCGTATAGCTCCTATTGCCCCGGATGATAACTTTTAGGGTACAAATCAATCTACACAGGCGGGATTTGCTGACAAGAGCTGTCAAGTGGAGGATTTTATTGAGGTTTTTTGGTCATGGCAAGCGATACGTACTGCGCTTGCCATGCGCGTCGTTGATCAGCGGTTATTCTTGCTCGTCGCGGCGGTCACCTTTGCGGCGATCTTCACCAATCGTATCGTCGGCACCAAGGTTTTTCTTACGTCTATCACTACCTTCGCGCTCTTCAAGAGCTTCATCCAGCTGCTCAAACAAATTTACGTCCAATTTGTCTTCATCACCCATTGTTACGTCTCTCCCGAGTATGGTTTGGCTGTTTGATCTTTAAGGGTAATAGCTGTTTATGGCCAAAACCGCTCTTTAGATCTGCAATCGAGCCTAAGTCTAGACCATTTCAGAAAAACTGCTCGATAGTGAGCAAAAACTCTCACCGAGTGATTAAAAAGGAGGGGGGAAGATGGCTTATCGAATTAAAAGCCTTAGTACCTAGGCGACATTTTCGGCTAAATAGCAGCGGTCGCGACCCTGATCTTTAGCTTGATACATGGCCTTATCGGCTCGAGCAAATAGAGTTTCATGGTCATCACTGGCACTGACTTCAGCAATACCAAACGATACGGTGATTTTTAGCGGCTCGGATTTAAAGTGGAACGGGCAACCGCGAATCTGACTGCAAATATCACTCATAACCGTCACGGCTTGTTCGGCATCCGTCTCAGGCAGGATAATGACAAATTCCTCACCACCATAACGGGCAATAAAATCGGCACGTCGAATTCGCTGACGAATCGTCTTGGCTAATACTTTTAATACCTTATCACCGGCGAGATGGCCGTAACGATCGTTAATCATTTTAAAGTGATCGACATCGGCAACTACCAAGCAGAACTTGCGCTCGTAACGACGCGATCGCTCTAACTCAATTCCCAAGCGACGCTCATAGGCTTCCCTATTCGGTAGCTCAGTTAGACTGTCACGTTCACAGCGCTTTTGCTGCGCCTCAATTTCAGTCTGCGCGCGTACCGCTTCACTTTCGAGCGCTTTTACCTGCTCATGCAGTACTTGCAATTCACTTTCGTAATCACGCTGCTGCTCTTCACGCTCGAGCTTATAACTATCAAGCTGCTCAAAAACCGTTTCCAAATGCGATTTAACCGAGTGCTGTAAGGACGTTAGTGAGTTCGCACTATCAAGATCACCAGCAAAGGTCTGGATATCCTGGCGCATGGCAACATCAAAAGCATCGCCACCTGAAAGAATGCTTTGGGTAACGCCGTCTACACCATTGACACTCTCATCGACGCCGGTCAGCCGCTCGTTAAGTGCCTGCAAGAACAATTCAAATTCATGCTGATCGCTATCCAACACCGCGATAAATACTACGCTGAGCTGCTCAAGCAGAGCAGCCAGCTCATACCAATTTAAGCCGGCACTAAGAATTTGCCGCGCTTTATTAAGCGCTTTTTCAGCCGCTACCGGTGGCCGTATCTGCACCATCATATCGGTCAATATACTTTCTATGGTTTCTGCAACCGATTTGTAAGCGGGTAAACCTTCCAGACTGTCATCAGCAAACAAGGCTTCAACATCAAGCGGTTGGACCTCAGCTACAGCTTCTGTATTGGCAGCGGCTTCCGATGGTTTCTCGACTCCAGCAATACCGACTTGGCATTGGTTTAAAACCACTCCCTGAATACGGGAAAATTTTATCGGCAGTAACTCTTGCTCCAACGGACTGGCAATGACTTTACGTGCGGAGCGGACAAATTCGGCGAGTTGTTTTTTGATTTCAATCGGCGGGTTAAGCCTTAGCAGCTGAGCAATGCCATCGCTAAAACCTTGTAATTGTTTTTCTGCACGGCTGCGGCGGATGGAGCTCATTGCGCGCGCCGAGGCTTCTAACTTACTGACAAGTACTGGGCTGGGCGTCGCACCATCGCGACGCATATGACTACGGAGCTCTTGAATATTTTCATCAAGCTTCGCGTCTTGACCTTCAGCCGCTAAAGCCAAATGCTCTAGCGAACTACCAAGTGACTGCCTCACGTGGCTTAGCGTTAGGTCTTTTTTCTTCAATGCGGCCTGCAGAGCTCTTTGTGTCTCTTCCGCATTCCCGTTGGGAGAATTCATAACCATCTCGTTGATGAGATAACGGCGATAAACGCCGTAAATCCATTTAATCTATCTTGAAAACTGTGGGTCTTATTTTTGAGTATAGAAGCCTTTTACAATCTGACAGGCAAAAAAAGCCGCTTGCGATAAACGGCTCTTGATATTGCTGTTTTTTAATACGACTACTGACGCTAGCTCAAGCTGAGCCGTACCTAGGCTGAAGCCCTATGTAGTAAGCGTGCTGCTTGGATTATTTGCTACTTCTTTCCATTTCAACAAGATAATCAACCACTTGCAGCATACTAGCTTGATTCCCAGCCATCCGGCCACTGACTCGGTATTTACCGTTGACGATTAATTCTGGCGTACCTTGAACCATATAGTTCTTACGTGCTCGCGTTTCTGCCTGAGACACCTTACCGGTGATTCCGAACGCTTTAACGGTTTTGAGATATTTTTCTTCACTCACATCGTATTTGGCAAAGGCTTTAGCAAATTCCTTTTGATCTTCAAGACGTGGATTCTTGCCTAATATGGTAAAAATATCGTGGTGTAACTCATCCGGCATATCCAGCGCCTCGGCTGCGTAGTACACATTAGCGTGCACCTTCATTACTGGACGCCAAACTGCTGGAGTTCTGGCAAACACCACATCATCTGCTATGCCTTCTTTCCAAGCCTTAATTAAAGGCTCAAAATCAAAACAGTGGCTACAGCCGTACCAAAAAACTTCCATGACTTCGATTTTATTAGGGTCAAGAGTGCGTGCGGGATTAGGCAGTACCTGATAGTGAGTGCCCGCTTGGTATTGCAGGTTTGACGGCGCTGGCTTAGATAACGATGCCGGCTTTGCCGCTTCAGCCAATTTAGGCTGAGTTGCCGCCGATGCTTTAGCTGATGCCGGAGCTACTACCTGAGCGGGGGTAGATTCTACTGATTCAGCACAAGCTGTTTGGAAAAGCGCCACTACAGGTAGTAGTAATATAAGCGCTGCAAAGCGACGTACAATCTTCATAATCTGCTGTCCTTTATCTTGATGTTGGCAATGGTCGAGCTGGGCAAAGTCCGCTCAATGCTCTTGCTTAATATTGTTTTAATGCAGCGAATTAATCTCTTAATCCGGCAACATAACTGGCAACCGCTTGGATTTCGTTCTCATTCATTCGTTCCGCTATGCCGCGCATGGTTTTACCTTCGCCGTCATTAGTACGGGTACCAACTGAGAAGTGGCGCAATTGGACAGCAATATAATCGGCATGCTGACCAGCAATCATCGGGTAACCGGCAGGCGCATTACCAGCACCAGCGGGGCCATGACATCCCATGCAAGAAGCAATACCGCGCTCGTGATTACCGTTGCGGTACATTTCACGACCTAACTCAACCAACTGCTCCTGTGCCGCACTCTTAGTTTGAGTCTGAGCTGCATAAAAAGCGGCGATATCGGCTAAATCCTGCTCACTCAACTTATCGAGCTGACCTACCATCAATGCTATCTCACGATCGCCACGCTGAATATCATTCAGCTGCTTAAGCAAATATTTTTCGCCCTGACCGGCTAATTTAGGATTGGCAGGGATTAAGCTATTACCGTCGTTACCGTGGCAAGCACCACAGCTAGCAACTTTATTTTTGCCTGCAGCGGCATCGCCACCGGCTAGCGAAACATTCGCTAAACACAGTCCAAGCATGGCAACAATAAAAGCGTTATAAATGTGTTTCATTTTATTTTCCAAAAAGTGACGTTGTAAAAAAGTGGCTAACGAAATAACTATTTCGCGATGTTATGGCATCCAAGCGCCGATCTGGCGGGGCATACCGAACAAATGCGGCGGGATTTTACCACCGTCATTGCGCTATGCGTCCATAGTTTTTGCCGTACATATTGCTAACCAAAGGGATTTAAGCGATTTTTTCAGAATAATTGGCCAAAATACAGCTTAATAAAGGCATTTAGCAGCCAAGATATTAGCCCGGCCCTGCTAGTCCATCATATAGACAATAAGCGCTTTGAAATCCTCTGGCGTACATTGCCCGCAAAGACCGGTTGGCGGCATCGAACCCATGCCGTTAATGGCTGAATCGACCAATCCGTCAATACCCCGCTCAGCTAAGCGGCTCTGCCAAGCGGCTTTATCACCGGTTCTTGGTGCGCCAGCAGCGCCAGGCGCGTGGCAAGCAAGGCAAGTTCTTTGATACAAAGCCACAACATCTGCGTTATCGGCGGCTTGGCTTTGCTGTTCCGCTGCTGGCTCTTGCTCGGCAACTTCACTAGTTGCGGGAACCGTTGCGACTGAGGAGCTGGCAGCAGATTTGGGAGCCGCATCGGATTCGGCGGATTCTTGTCCGCAGCCGACTAACAATCCCAATGAAATAAGTAGAACAATAACGAAGCGAAACTGCGTGGTGTTGCGATTTAAAGAAAACAATGGATGAATACCTAATGAAATTAACGAAAAGATGGCTTAGATAAAACCAGCCACGCGATTACACTGTTGCTAGAGCAAGCCTATTATAAACATCAAGCTGTTTACTATGAATACTGATAACCCTAACAATGATTTATCTAGCGATGATTCTGCCAACGATAGCTCGGCAAACAATAGTTTGTCTGAAAACAGCGCGCCGGGCCATCTAATGCCATCGGCAGAAGATTTACAAAAGTATTTCCAAACAGCCGCTTTTACCGTTAGCGCGGCAAAGCTAACCCAGTGCCCTGCCAATGTGGGCCTAGAAGTTGCCTTTGCCGGTCGCTCTAATGCCGGTAAGTCCAGCGCGATTAATCGCTTAACCGGGCAAAAAAAGTTAGCACGGATTAGTAAAACACCAGGACGTACCCAGTTGATCAATTTTTTTGGCTTGCGTGATGAGCAGCGACTGGTTGACCTACCCGGTTACGGTTATGCAAAAGTGGCCTTGGCCAAAAAGCTCGAATGGCAAAAACATTTGGAGCAATATCTGGAAAAGCGCTCTTCATTGACCGGCTTGGTTTTGGTAATGGATGTAAGACATCCGCTACAACCCTTTGATTCGATTATGCTCGATTGGGTCAAACAATATGAAACCCACTGCCATATTTTATTGACCAAGGCCGATAAACTCAAACGTGGGCCGGCAATGCAAGCTCTCTTTGAAGTCCAGAAAGCCGTCAAAGACCAGGAACACACTAGCGTACAATTGTTTTCGGCGACCAATGGCACCGGCCTTGAAGAGGCGCGCGAAACCTTATTTAGCTGGCTGCATCCGCAAGAATAATCAAACTCAGCATAAGACAAATTCCACGCCTAGCTCATCTTGGCAATAATATCGTCCGAGAAGCGTTTAATCGCATCACTCTTTTGCGTTAACTCATCGACCTTATCATTGGGATAAAAAGGCCAAGGCATAGTAAGAATATGCGTTACGCCTTCGTCTTCAAGCCGTTTGTAATGATCAATCATAAACGCATCGCTGGGCGAAGCCATAACATCAAAGGGTAAATGGTCTCGGCCATAATCTTTGCGATAGCCTTTGATTAACTTAATACAGTCAACAATCTCTTCACTGGTTTGCAAGTCACTTATCCAACCATCACCTAAACGCGCCGCGCGCCGGAACGCCATTTTTGAAATACCGCCCACCCAGATCGGAATATACTCACTTGGCGCAGGCGACATTTCCAAGGTATCAAAATCATAGTACTCACCGTGATGCTCAACCCATTCACCCGTCCATAGCTTGCGCATCACTTCAACCATCTCATCGGCACGCTTACCACGCTTCTCAAATTGCTGGCCTACTAATGCAAACTCATCCGATGACCAGCCCATACCAATCGTTAGCGTCACTCGATTATTCGACACTACCGCCGCCGTACTAATTGCCTTGGCCGCCATAAACGGGTTGCGCATTGGCAGCACAAATACATTGTTGGTAAATCGAATACGTTTGGTAATGCCGGATAGCGCACCAATCAATACCCATGGATCCGGCCACTCGGTAAACGCTTCCCAGCGCCGCGAACCATCTTCGGTGTAGGGATAAGGGGTAGAAATGGTTTGCGGATGCACCACGTGATCAGAGAAGGTTAAGGCTTCCCAGCCGCTATCATCGGCAACTGGCGCCAAGGCCATCAGGTGCTCAATCTTGCTAAACGAGGTGGATAAAACAAATTTCATAACAATTCCTGACGGCGAGTAATCTTTATCTTTAAGTTTTTTATTCTGCGCTTTTGCAATGACCGCAGATCAATAGCTGCAACTCGGTGGCAGTTTCTAAATCAAGTCGCTTTTTACGCGACGTTTCTAAGGACAAAATACAAAAGATAGAATGACATTCATTGCCCACAATTAGATTGCAAAAAAACTTCGCATTTAACAGCCATCATGTACTAATTACGTCAGCCAATAAAAAACCGCTAGCGATATAAAATCACTAGCGGTTTAGTTTCTTCTTGCCCGCATTACCAGCGGATTTAAACTCGCTCAGTTAACGGCAACAATTAACGATATGGCTAACTATTGCTGGGTAGGTGTTACAAAAACCTCAACACGACGGTTTAATGCGCGACCGGCTTCCGTTGCATTCGACTCACGAGGCTCATATTCGCCGCGGCCTGATGCACGTAAACGCGAACTCGGTACGCCATTGCTAATCAAATAAGAAACGACCGCACTTGCGCGCCGCTCAGATAATTGCTGGTTGTAATCTTCTGCACCGGTTGAGTCAGTATGACCAACAACTTCGCCAGTTGATTGATATTTTTGCATCACATCTGCCACTTTATTCAAGCTGGTACCAAATGATGATTTAACGTCAGCCTTATTGAGATCAAAGGTCACTTCATTATCAAAGGTGAGTTTTAATAAGTCTTCACGGACGCGTTCAATTTCAATTTCCGAACGACGCTGCTCAGCAGCTAAGGCATCGCGGAACTCTTGTTCCTGTCTATCCATATGGTTACCAATACCAGCACCCGCAGCGGCACCGGCAAGAGCGCCAAGAATAGTGCCTTTATCCCGATTGCCATCATCATCTAGTTGGCCACCAACAACCGCACCAGCTACCGCACCAACAATTGCACCTATGGCTGTATTGTTTCTATCGGTGGTGCCTTGGTTATTGCCCGCAGGTTGGGTCGCACAGCCAAGTAATACAAAGCTCAGTGCAATGGGGAAAAGTAATTTCATGTTAACTCCTAATAATTTTTGATTGTTGTGTAACTAATAATTTTTCTTAATAGCTCATTTTTGCAAATAGCCAATGACGACTATCAAATATCCTGTACTTGCCGCTGGTTGTTTAACACTCCAGCGATTTGCCCTGCTTACCAGTCAGTCCATTTGACCCTTAATATGGAGCACCGTGCAACAAATGTATCGTAAATTGTTGCAATAACTTTGTAAGCCATTTCACAAAACTGTCATTTGGCAGTCGATCGCGCCTGGTGAATGTTTGGCCTATATAGGGCCAATAAAAAAAGTTTTGGCGATTTCTTGCAAAAGTACTGTATGGGTATACACTGTTTAAGTATACAGTTTAACTTTGATTGGCGAACAATCTCTCAGCTGATTGATCAGTAAATAAATTGGCACACAGAGATAGAAAGCGACAAAAAAGACATTCCAAATTTTATTAATACGGGTAAATAATCATGTTCTTACAGTTACTTAGCTTTGCAGTCACCCAATATCGAACAGTCGTATCTGAAGCAAACTCAAAGCGGGCAAATAATTGTAATCATAAAACCGGGTCTGCCATGCTGAATAATCGACTAGCGGCACTTAAGCAAGAAAAACAATCGCTTGCGGCCCATGGCTTATCAGAAGGCAACTGCAAAGCGGTAAGCTATTCAGTTTTTAGACAGTTTATGAGCGATATCAGTACACCGTTAGTCAGCAGCCAAAAAGGTACAACCTTTATTTTTAATCAGCAAAAGAATGTTTGCGCACTGGTTAAGCCACCTTACTTTGATGCCCAAGGCCAATGTCAGCCCGTTCGTTACTTTTTGGTTGAAAACGTTCAGCTAACTGCATTCTCAAAACAAGGTCAATTTGAACTTTATGCCAAGCTACTAAGCACACAATTCCAAAGCAGGCTCAAGCAAATTAAGGTTCAATTACAACTCAGCGCTAAAAGCAGCTTAAAGCGCCAATCAGAATTTGCGACCAAACGAAAACCCGCTCCTGTTTGGACCACCATGCGTTTAACCGCTTAAGCCTTAAATAAAATAGTCACTGCGGAAAATTAATCAGCATAAAGCGCAGTAAATAAAACGCTAAACACCTTATTTTATAGCTTAAGCAAAGGGCTTTTTGAAGATAGTCCTAAACCAGCCCCCCCCTCTAGCGCAAGGATGCGCCCCCTTTTTTGATACTGCATTGAAGACCGTTCGTGATACAGGTCTCAATAATGTAACTTCCTTACAGTTTCTATCTGTCATATCTGCGAAACATTTCGACCTACACTAGACTCCAATAATACGTCGTTAAATTGATTTATTAAATTTGCCGCATCGATGTATAAGTAAAATGTATTTGTAAAACGCTGTAATTTTTTATCAGTTGTAATTATACGAGTAGTTTTTACTGACGGTGTGGTTGTAATATTGAATCTACAACATTTACTTTAGAGGTTATTCATTCTGCTATGAGCATTGAGTCGTTGCCCACATCAGGTCATGAGGAATTCTCACCATCAGGAGCTCGTCCGCTGAATCCGTTGAAGAATTGCTTTTCGATTAAAAATGGCGTTTGGTTTGTTACCAATGCCGATAACGAACAAGCCGGTCCGTACAGTAACAAATCCGATGCGCAAATGGCATTGGTCTATTATGTTGCTCAAACCTGTTGGCCCAGCGCAAAACAACTGCGCGAATTTGCTCGCGGCGGCCACTAGCTGAAAATTATTTAAGCTTGCTTTTAGCCCTATTTAAAAAGCGCTTAAGTACACTGCAATAACATTAAACTGCACAGTAGTTGGACAAATCAGCTACCGTGTCAGTCTTCGCTGTCCTCGCACCATTCTTCAGTTATCAAGTTACAGTCTGCACCCAAGCAACTGCCCCACGAACTTTGACCCATTAGCTTCTGATCAGCGTATAATCTTGCTTTACGCTACGGCAATGGACTCAAAATAACAAAACTATGATTGACTGGAATAAAATCGAAACAGTTTTATTTGATATGGACGGTACCTTGCTGGACCTCCATTACGATAATTACTTCTGGCTGCAACATTTGCCGCAGCGATACGCGACATTAAAAGGTTGGACTGAAACGCAGTCCCGCGATTTTTTGCTGGATAAGATTCGCGCGCAACATGGTACGCTAAATTTTTATTGTATCGATTACTGGAGTGACGAATTAGGTGTCGATATTGTTGAGATGAAACATCAGATAAAAAACCGCATCCAGTTTTTACCGCATGCCGAAACGCTGCTGGCTGAAATAAAGGCACTACCCATCCAATCGCTGATCGTGACCAATGCCCATCGAAAAACCTTAGCGGTAAAAGATTCCAAAATCAATATTTCCAGTTACGTCGATAATGTCTGCGCCTCACATGATTTTGGCTTGCCAAAAGAAGACCCGGAATTCTGGCAACACTTTGCCGATAAGTTTAGCTTTGACCCCAATACCACCGTATTTGTTGATGACAACGAGGCCGTGCTTGATTCTGCAGCTAAATTTGGCATACGCCATTTGGTGATGCCACTTAACCCGGATAGCCAGCGACCCGCGCAATTGATGCGACAGCCAGAATGTTACACTGGCATAGAATCACTACAGCAAATAATCCCAGATTAATAAGCCGTGAAATTAGTCAATAATATTGATATGAGTTTTCTAGCATGAACGCGCCTTCGACGGTGCGGATAGATAAATGGCTATGGGCGGCGCGATTTTTTAAAACACGCAGCTTGGCCAAACAAGCGATTGATGGTGGCAAGGTCCACTACAATGGCCAGCGGGTCAAAACCAGCAAAGCAGCCGAGCTTGGTGCCGAGTTAACCATTCGCTGCGGATGGGATCTAAAAACCGTTGTTGTCACTGCCTTATCCGACCAAAGGCGCAATGCTACCGAGGCGAGCAAGCTATACCAAGAGACGGCCGAAAGTCTGGCGCTTAGAGAGCAGCGCACCATGGAAAGAAAGGTCGCCAATTTGGCTATGCCAAACCACGAAGCTAAGCCCAATAAAAAGCAACGCCGCCAAATCCATCGATTCAAACAAAATACAGAATCCGATTAATGCAGAATTTCGATTTAATACAACGCTTTTATTTTGCCGATAAACCGTTTCGTGGCGCCGTCGTCAAATTGCAAAATAGCTTTATTGAGGCATTAAACGGACACGACTACCCCGCCAGCGTAAACGCATTACTGGGTGAAGGCCTAGCCGCTACAGCGCTAATGGGTATTCATTTAAAACACAATGCTCGAATTTCATTGCAAGCGCGCGGCAATGGCGCAGTGCAATTACTAATGACAGAAGCCAATATCCAAAAATCGCAAATGGCCGAAATCGAGTTACCCCAGCATGGCATCCGTGCAGTAGCCCGAATCGATAGTGAGGCGATGCAGCAGATTCCATTTAATTTACAATCCAGCGCAGCGGAAAATACTGCCACCACCCACGCTAACCACAACTATCTTGATCTGCTTGGCAAAGGTCATCTTGCGATAACCGTAGAGCCAGAAGAGGGTGAACGATATCAAGGCATTGTTGCCGCCGATGAAGGTAGCTTAAAGCTGTGTTTGGAAAGCTACTTCAACCAATCGGAGCAACTCCCGACTATTTTATTACTCGCGACCAATGAGGTTTGCGCGGCGGGGATATTGCTGCAACGGATGCCGCATGAAGACAGTTATGGGCTGACGCCGGAACAAAAATCAACTGGCGACCCGGTTTGGGATAATCTCTGGCAAGAACTCAGCACATTATTAGCGACGCTTAGCGATCAAGAGCTGATGGACTTGCCCGTTGATGAAGTACTTTATCGACTATTTCATGAACATCAGGTCAAGCTATCAGAACCCGATCCGATGGTTTTTGAATGCAGCTGTTCTTACCAACGTACGGCTGAGACACTCAAAAAAATCAATGCCTTAGAGATAGAAACCATTCTGGAGGAGGACGGAGAAATCATTATGGATTGCGAATTTTGTAGCTCACGATACCGCTTTTCACCGCAGGATATTGCCCAATTAGGCTTATCATTCGAGCAAACGCGGCACTAGACGCTACAAAAGCCTCGCTAATTGCCGATATTTAATAAGCCTATGACTTCAGACTGCGGCATATCTCACTGCGTTTTCCTGCTTTTTAAAACATACCCCATCAGTAGCGTCAACTACCATCAATAGGTAAAACACAAGTCCCATTCACCCTAGTCTGCATACCCTTCATCGAACATTTCTGGCATAATCGTGCGCTCCTTGAGCATACAGCGGAATAGATAAACAGGGATATTGCCTGTCGAAAAGCTAATTAGGGCCAAACCCCAAGCAATGAATAGCTATAAATCCTCAGCTCAAATCGCCAGAGACAGTACAAGTTTCTGGATATACGCTAAAACTAAACCATTGCGACTGATACGATACGATTTATTACGTCACCACTGACACGCTACTTACACGTTACGACAGGAAGCACCGCGCCCATGACCGCAGCAAGTGAACAACCCATCACCCACAATAATCTTGACGCCAATGCCTTAATTGAATTGGCGATCGAGCGCAACGAGGGCAAATTAGCCGAGAACGGCGCTTTGCTAGTTACTACCGGCGAAAGAACCGGCCGCTCGCCAGCAGATCGATTTATTGTGCAAGAGCCGTCAACGCAGGATGCCATTGAATGGGGCGGCGTTAACCGACCTTTTGATGCAGCAAAATTTGATGCGCTATGGGATCGAGTTGCCGACTATTTGTCAGAGCGGGATCAGTTTCAAGCCAAGCTCCACGTTGGCGCTGACTCAGAACATTATTTGCCCGTTAAAGTCAGCACCGAAACTGCATGGCAAAACCTGTTTGGTCGCAATATGTTTGTCCGTGTCGAAGCGGATCAGTACAACCCTAAGAATAAAGAAGAGTGGAGCATCCTAAACGTTGCCAGCTTTTGCTGTGAACCAGAGCGTGACGGCACCAATAGTGATGGCACGGTAATTATCAATTTTGCCAAACGTAAAGTATTGTTGGCCGGTATGCGTTATGCCGGTGAAATGAAAAAAGCGATGTTCTCTGTACAAAACTTTTTATTGCCAGAAAAAGATGTTTTACCGATGCATTGCTCGGCTAACGTCGGCGAAAACGGCGACACCGCTTTATTTTTTGGTTTATCCGGTACCGGTAAAACCACGCTTTCCGCAGATCCAGTCCGTTATTTAATTGGTGATGACGAGCACGGCTGGGGTCGTGGCACAGTCTTTAATCTTGAAGGCGGTTGTTACGCTAAAACGATTAACCTTAGCCAAGAGAACGAACCGGTTATTTGGAATGCGATTCGCAAAGGCGCGATTCTTGAAAACGTAGTGCTTAAAGAAGCTGGCCATCCTGACTATGATGATACCAGTCTGACGGAAAATGGTCGCTGCTGTTACCCACTTGAGCATGTTGATAAACGCGTAGAAGAAAACCAAGCTGGCGAACCCAAAGTGGTTATCTTTTTAACCTGTGATGTTTCAGGCGTTCTACCGCCAGTATCCATTCTGTCAAAAGAAGCCGCGGCTTATCATTTTTTAAGTGGTTACACCGCTCGAGTCGGCTCAACCGAATTAGGTGCCGAGGCTGGAATCCAGCCTGCGTTCTCAACCTGTTTTGGCGCGCCATTTATGCCTCGCCCAGCGGGTGACTACGCCGAGCTATTAATGAAACGCGTCGAAGAGTTTGGTAGTCAAGTGTATTTGGTTAACACAGGCTGGACCGGCGGATCTGGTGGCCCAGGCGGTGAAGGTAAACGCTTTAGCATTCCTACTACACGCGCGGTTATTTCAGCCATTCAAAACGGCGAGTTGTTAAACGCCGAATCGCAACATCTACCCATGCTTAATATAGATGTACCCCTAGCAGTACCAGGTGTTGACACTCAATTACTTAATCCAAGAGACACATGGTCTGATCCCGCAGCCTATGATGAGCAAGCCAGTAAATTAGCCAAGCAATTTATCGCAAACTTTACCAAGTACGATGTTGCCGAAAATATTATTGCTGCTGGCCCTAAGGGCTAATTGTTGCTTTGGTTTAGTGTTGAACTAGCTAATCCTGGAGTATCAAGAAAAAAGAACCTTCGGGTTCTTTTTTTTCGCCTGTACTTTTTTTCCGGTAAATGTATTCGCTACAAACAAGCTTAATACTGTCTAAAACCCTTTTGCTGCTCAGATAATGTCCAAGCCAGCAGTCTCGACTTCGAAAACTATTGAGTATGGTTTATGGACTATGCTTAGATACAGGCTTCGCGCAGACGATTGAAGCTTGCAAAGCAATAACAACTCACTGTCGTACATTAAGGAACAGTATGCTCCACAAATTGACTGAAGCAGCTACCGCAGGTATCGAAAAAACCCGCATGCGGGCATCGGATCTAAAGATGGGAATGTACGTATCCGGGCTAGATCGTCCTTGGATAGACTCGCCGTTTTTAGTCCACGGTTTTACCATTCGCAAAGCTAATCAACTCGCCGAACTCAAGCGCCTATGCCAATTTGTCTATATCGATATCACTCGCGGCAGCGCTAGCTCCGACAGCAATCACGGTGCTAAGCCAGAGCAAACCACTTCTTATACCGAGAGCAAAACCTTTGCCGAGAATCTTCCCGAAGCGATCAGTATCCACAGCAAAGCGAAAACCATTGACGGTGATCTATTTAATGATTTTAGAACCGGCGGTATGTTTCAAGCCGATAAGGTGAGGCGAGTCGTTAAAGACTGCGTGGGTAATATTATTGTCAACCCCGATTCCATGCTGTGGTTAAGCATGATTAAGAACAAGGATGAATATACCGCCGAGCATAGTCTTAACGTGGCTATTTTAAGTATTGCGCTAGGTCGTGCCG
>CAJQQO010000216.1 GCA_905480475.1 uncultured Pseudomonadales bacterium
AGGTTGTTTTAATTTGATCTTCGCCTAATAAACGTGCTTTGCTTTTGCCAAACGCCATCGGACCACCGCGACCACCGCCCCCACCTTGCATCTGGCGCATAAAAAACATAAACACGGCGATGATGATAAGAATAGGGAGACAGGCAAGTAATAATTGCTGCCAAATACTTTGCTGCTTTGGCTCACGGCCAATCACTTCAACTTTGTTTTTAAGCAAATCGTTGATTAGATCGGGATCGTCCATATACGGACGAATGGTTTTAAATTTCGTGCCATCAAGGCGCTCACCATAAATCGTATACCCTTCGGTTTCGATACGGCGTATCTGACTCGATTGAACCTCGGTTATAAACTGCGAGTAATCAAGATTTTTGGTTTCTGCGGGCGCATTGACGTTTTGGAACACGGTTAATAAAACGACCGCAATCACTACCCATAACAATAAATTTTTTGCCATATCATTCAAAGGATTATCCTCATGGTGATGCCGATATTTATCGATCACCCGATTACTAAAATTAATCGATCCAAGTGTCGGTTTTGCCGAATTTGAACCTACTGTTTAAGCCTACTACATAAAGACAGATGCAGCCATGTTACTGGTTAAAACCCTACCGAATCGTTAGCCAATAGGCGGTTTTTTAACACATTAAAAAAATACCTTTGCTGCTGACATAAATATCATGACCGACGCGAATTTTTGCGCGATTTAATGTTTATACGCTTTAGCCACTAAATAGACTTCTCTCGATCGCGATCGAGAGGCAGACGGCTTACGGGTTACCACTTTGGTGAATTCAGCGCGCATTTCGCGCAACAATTGATCAAAACCCTCACCCTGAAAGACCTTAAAGACAATAGACCCGCCGGGGCGAAGCGCTTCTTTAGCCATATCCAGCGCAAGCTCGGCCAGATACATGGAGCGCGGCTGATCAACAGCCTGCATACCACTCATGTTGGGGGCCATATCCGATATTACAAGGTCGGCCTTTTCTTCGCCTATTACATCAAGCAACTGGTTAAACACACTTTCTTCAGTAAAATCGCCAGCGACAAACTCGACCCCAGCCAGTGTATCCATCGGTAATATATCGGATGCAATGACCCGCCCGCGCTCACCGACGATATCGTAGGCAAACTGAGACCAACCGCCCGGCGCCGCACCCAGATCAACCACCACCATACCGGGTTTAATCAAACGGTCTTTTTCCTGAATTTCCATCAACTTAAATGCTGCGCGCGAACGCAGACCCAGTCGCTGGGCCTCTTTGACATAGTGATCATCAAAATGCTCCCGCAACCAGGCGCTACTGCTTTTTGACCTTTTACCCATGGAGATGAACCATTCTAAAAACCAACGAATAAGGTGGATGTGCACGATTGAAAAACCGCGTTGAAAACCAGTACCATTCTATTGCAAATAGTCTTTTTAAACAGACATTGGGGAAATTGTGATTTTCACTGTAGAATGCCGCCTCGTCAGACCACTGATTAAGCGGTCGGCTATGCTAAACCAGTCTTTCAACAGAATCACGTTAATCATGAATTCCTGCGATAAAAAACGACTTACGCGGCGACAAATGCTTTAACGGCAACCACTAACCTCAATAACACTCGCTTTAACGGCAAACAATATGGCTTTAACAGCAGAACGAAAAAAGTATCTTAGGCAATTAGGCCATAGTCTTAAACCCGTGGTTACGGTGGCCGGTAAGGGTTTGTCTGAAACGGTGCTCAAAGAGCTTAACCGCGCGCTTGAAGATCACGAGTTGATTAAGGTAAAACTGCAAGTAGAAGATAAAGCGGCGACTCAAGCCGAGCTGTGCAGTAGCGTTGATGCTGATCTAGTGCAATCCATAGGAAATATTGTGTTGATTTTTCGGGCTGCCAAACAAGCTAACCCCAAATTATCCAATTTGTTGAAAGGTCAAATCTAGGGTTTAAAGAATAGCGTTGATACCTTGTTTTTTTGCAGATCTGGAATTAATTGAAGTACTGAAGGAATAAAAAAGGGAGTGCCAAGCACTCCCTGCCAGCGTAAGACTTCGTCTCTCCATAACGACCACCCATCCATTGGCCTTGCCGGTAATCCATTCCCGCTATCTTACTGACATATACGCTCATCCTGAGCGCAAAAATGATCATACAATAACCAGCTATCTAAGCTAGATACTTTTTACTTCTTGTTCAAAAATTAGCAATATAGAAGTTTAAAGCAAAAAAAAGCCCGTCATAGACGGGCTTTTTTTTCAGCAGCTTACGCCGCCGCCACTAAAGCTATTGTGGCGTGCCAAACAATACACCTTGCGTCACACTGGCTTCGTCACTCGAAGGAATGGACGTAAAAGTTTGGTCCGCGCCTCGCGCCGCTGCGGTAAATGGCGTTTCAGTCACCGTGCCACCACCAGTTGTTGTCCAATAACCCGATACTATCTGGGCTGTATCGGTCAAGATCAATAGCAATGGACAGTAATCCAGACCTGAAACTGGCTGGTTATTCATATCCAACTCACAAGCTGGGACAGGGATTAACGCGCATTCCGATGTCGAGTCCACAGGAACACCGTTGCTATCAATCGGCACGAAAATGGTCCCCTGTAAAATAACATCACACACTTGCGGAGTTACACCACCGTTAATGTCCGCCTCATCAACAAAGCTACCGCCCATGCCCTGACCCTGCAGACCAGTCATAGCAACACCACCGCCACCGGTCACTTCTGTTTCCAGCGTATCGATAATGCGCACTAACAAACCACCGTTCGCAGTTAAAAAGCCTTCAATCTCAAGGCCTGGTCGATCAGATGCTGCAAAGGTCGCAGTGAACTGACCTGAACCACTGACGGAAATAATACCATCCGAGGCTAGCGTACCCAGCGCATCAGTACCCGACGCCACGGTTGGCAGTGCCGCGTCAGCAGTATCAAACACCGCCTCGGACTCATTCACGGTACCCGATAAGGTCGCAATCAATGGGCCACCCGAGTTATCAAACGATAGCGTTGCACCGTCATAGTTCGACGCAGTGAGACGCGCATTGGATGACTCTACCACTAAACCGGTCAGGTCAAAGGCCACCCCATTCAGGTCACCCGCAGAAACACCGCTACCCAGCTCGGCACCGTAGGCGCGACCGGAATCGTCAACCGTTAGCGTAATCAGATTACCTTCGCTATCGGTAAAACCGTCCACCGAAGCATCTAGCGCCAGATTAACAGCACCGGTTGGATTAACGGTGTAAGCAGTTGCAGTGACCGAAGTGCTATCGTAAGTCAGTGCACCATCGGTTAAACCCAGGTTCGCACTGAATTCGCTATTGCTGCCTGTGGTTAACCCCCCTGAGCCGTCGAAGGCGAGATCAAACACGCGCGAAGCGACCGAGGTCAGAGCGCTGGCTTCAGTATCACTATAAGTGACGTTCAGCTCAACGAAGCCGTAGCTGCCATTTAAGTCAGCATCATCAGAGGCACCGTCGGCAAAAGATAATACACTCACGGCTTGCTCACCCAATGTGCCTAATGGCGCAGCGAGCGTGCCAAGGTCGGGGCGACCGGCACCGATAAAGTTGTAAATATCCCAGCTGCGCAAATCAAATGACTCAGTTGTGAAAGACAGTATCGGATCGCTAAGGTCTGTAGCTGTGCTCGTGTCTGTGCTAACAACCGCTGGCGTACCTGATGCAGTACCAGAACCTGCAACAAAGCCTGCGCCCGTGAACAACAGCGCGTTCTCGGTTGTTTGATAGTCTGAGCGTACATTAAAGTTACCCACACCATCGCCAGAAGGGCCTGTCATATTAGTGCCAAGATCAAGCGCAGTCGAATCTGAAGCATCGGGCAGAGCACCTACATCAATAGTGCCGCCACTTTGTACAACCGTTTCACCAACAGTAGCCGTTTTAAAGTCACTGCCATCGCTGCTGAGCTGGTTGTAGAAAAAGTCAAAGTGGTACACAGACTCTGAATTTAACGAATCAGGGTCAGAACCATCTGCGCGGCTGTCATTATCATCGTCATCGTCAGTCGCATCATCAATTCCGTCACCATCAGCATCAGCACCACAAGCTGGGCTCATTGCATCCGGGATGCAGCCATCGTTATTGGCTGGATCGTCTTCGTCCACCACGCCATCACTATCAGCATCAAGAATTGACGATTCCAGATAGTCAGGCGTTCCATCGATATCGGCGTCCGCCGCTTCTGTCTCGACGAAGTCAGATTCGCCGTCACCATCAGAGTCCTGAGCACAGTTGGCGTTAAACGGTGATGGGATACAGGCATCATTATTTGCCGCATCATCCTCATCTACTACTAAATCGCTATCAGCATCGAGAATCGATGACTCTAGATAATCTGGAGTGCCGTCACTATCGCTATCGGCCGCTTCAGTTTCGGTGAAATCAGTATCACCGTCACCGTCGGTATCCTGAGCGCAGTTGGCGTTGAATGTGGAAGGAACACAAGCATCGTTATTATCGACATCGTTTTGATCGGTCAAACCATCATTATCAGTATCGAAAATAGACGATTCCAATTCATCGGATACGCCGTCACTATCGGAGTCAGTGAGTGACGATTCAAGGTAGTCTGGAGTGCCATCGCTATCAGCGTCAGCCGTTTCTGTCTCAGTAAAGTCGGATTCGCCGTCACCGTCAGAGTCCTGCGGACAGTTCGCATTAAATACCGATGGAGCACAAGCATCGCTATTGGCAGGGTCAACCTCGTCAACTAAACCATCGCTATCAGCATCGA
>CAJQQO010000217.1 GCA_905480475.1 uncultured Pseudomonadales bacterium
CTGCAACGGCTAAGAAGGTTCGTTTGGATGGCTTCCGCCCAGGAAAAGTGCCAACTAGAGTTGTGCGCCAACGGTTTGGTGAGGCTTTGCGTGCAGAGGTTGTCGGTGAGTTGGCCAATCAATCTTTTCAGCAAGCGGTAATGCAAGAAGACCTAAAACCTATTGGTCGGCCTGAAATTGAGCCTACTCGTAATGAAGAAGGTGAGAATTTTGAGTTTGTAGCAACATTTGAAGTCTATCCGGAAATAGAGCTTGCTGACTGTTCAACCATGAACATTGAACAGCTAGTAGCGTCGGTTACTGATGATGACGTGCAAGCGATGATTGATAAGCTTCGTGATCAGCAAGCAACATGGGAAGAAGTTGAACGTGCTGCTGGCAATGGCGACAAAGTGAATATCGATTTTGCCGGCACTAAAGACGGCGAAGAATTTCAAGGTGGTAGCGCAGAAGGTACCGATCTAGAATTAGGTTCTAACAGTATGATCGACGGTTTTGAGTCCGGTTTGGAAGGTGCAAAAGCGGGTGATGAGCGTACTTTGAATCTTACTTTTCCAGAAGATTATCACGCCGAAGATTTAAAAGGCGCGGCGGTAGAGTTTAAAGTTAAAGTTAATAATGTCACTGAGAAAAAACTGGCTGAGATGGATAAAGCGTTTTTTGAACGTTTTGATGTCGACGGCGGTTTGGATGAGTTTAAAGTTAGCGTCAAAGAGAATATGGAACGCCAACTTGCCGATGCTGTTGAAAAACACTCAAAGCAGCAAGTAATGGATGGCCTTTACGAGCAAAACAAGGTTGATCTACCGTCAGCATTAGTTGCCGATGAAATAAATGCTTTGCGTCAACAGTCACTGTCCCAGTTTGGCGCGGCGGCTGATAGTTTTGATGCTTCGCTTTTGCCTGATAGCTTATTTGAAGAGCAAGCTCAGCGTCGTGTTGCGCTAGGCGTTATTCTTAATAAAGCGGTTGAGCATTTTGAGATTAAACCGGATCGCGATCAAGTAATGGCGTATATCGACGAAATCGCTGCTTCTTATGATGACCCGGAACAAGTGAAAAACCAATTCCTTGGCGATGAAAATCGATTGCAGCAAGTGCAGCTAATGGTTGTTGAAAAAACAGTGGTAGAAAAGATTACTGAAGTTGCCCAAGTGACCGAAAAAGCCTGCTCCTACGAGGACGCGCTTCAAGGGCCACAAGCACAGGAAGCATAAGCTTAAAGGGGATTGATATATTCCCTGAAATTCCCATATTTCCTCAAATTCGATAGCGTGCCTATATCTAAGCGACTACACTTGAAAAGGTTTAGTCGCTTTTTTGATGGCTTGGGGTTTGTACGAATGCCAGCGACTTTGCCGATAATAGAAAATTACTGAGTATGCCAATATTCAGTGACAATAATCTTGTTCAGGAGTGTAAAAATTGACCGATATGAATGGTAATAACGATACGATCAAAAGTCTTGGGTTGATTCCCATGGTTGTGGAGCAAACCGCTAGAGGTGAGCGATCTTTTGATATCTACTCGCGGCTATTAAAAGAGCGAATCATATTTGTAGTCGGTCCTGTTGAAGATAATATGGCGAATCTCATTGTCGCCCAGTTATTATTCCTCGAGTCTGAAAATCCTGATAAAGATATTAGCCTTTATATTAATTCACCCGGTGGTGCTGTGACCGCAGGTTTGGCGATTTACGACACCATGCAATTTGTTAAGCCTGATGTCAGCACGATCTGTTTGGGTCAAGCTGCCAGTATGGGTGCTTTTCTATTAGCCGGCGGCACCAAAGGCAAACGATTCTGCCAACCCAACTCTCGTGTGATGATTCATCAGCCTAGTGGTGGTGCTCAAGGTCAGGCGACAGATATTGATATCCAAGCCAAAGAGATCCTGATTATCCGTGAGCGCTTAAACCGGTTGATGGCTGATCATACTGGTCAATCTTTAGAGTCAATCGAGAGAGATACCGAGCGTGATAACTTTATGAATGCTATTCAAGCCAAAGAGTATGGTTTGGTAGATGAAGTGCTTGGCGCTCGTCAAAGCCTGGTTAGTGCTTAGTTCAGAATGGCTAAGCTCGAATAAGCATTTTGGCCCAAGTCACTTTCTTAGCGTTCGAATTAATTGAAGCTTATTAGAGTTTGCGCGAGCCGCTGAAAATACCATTTTCAGCGGCTTTAAACCGTTGGGCTGTAACTCACGTATAAGCAATAGTAAGAACTTAACGGCTGAGGCTAATGAGCGGGGAAGCTCCATAAAAACCGACTATCGCTAACCTTATTATATGCGACGCTAAATGCCACAGAATTCGCTTATTTACTTCCGTATACTGAGCCAAATTGAGATCTTAGTGGAATTAAATTGACGTGATCGTGTGAGCGTAATCAATCTTATATCGTTAAATGTAGACGGTTGATTTACATCACAAATAAGCGGAATGAGAACCGACTATGTTAATCGCAGCTATGCTGTTTATTTAGCAGCTAGATATGCTTCGTACATGAGCTTCAAATGTGAGTTTAACAATAGCGTTTTTATTGCGGGTTTTAATGACTAATTTTTAGCTTAGTGTGCCGAATAGGTACAAAAGCGTTTATGGAAATGTGAAACAGAACATCGTTACATGAACCCTATTGCTAAACTGTAGTCTGAACAATAGATTTAGCTTACATAAAGCCTATACGAATGCTAAGGTTAAAGTTGAAGAAAAGGCTTTTCAAAGGGTGAGTCTTTTCGTATAAAGACACTCAATAATCGCGTATCTTCAATGAGATAGGCAAACACAGTTTAACTGCTGGTTATATTTTGGCCAGATAAGTAATAGCCAGATTCGAGGTTTACATTTAATGAGCGACAACAGCAAAGACGGCGATAACGGTAAACTGCTTTACTGCTCGTTTTGCGGCAAAAGCCAGCATGAAGTGCGTAAATTAATCGCCGGTCCTTCGGTATTTATTTGCGATGAATGTGTCGATTTATGTAACGACATTATTCGTGAAGAAGTTCAAGAAAGTGTTGCCGAGGGTGGTCAGGACAAACTCCCAACACCAACAGAAATTGACGGCATTCTTGACGACTATGTTATCGGTCAGCAGCGCGCTAAAAAAGTGTTAGCGGTTGCGGTTTATAATCACTACAAACGATTGCGTGCTAGCAGTAACAGCAAAGATGAAATCGAATTAGGCAAAAGTAATATTTTGCTAGTGGGCCCAACCGGTAGTGGTAAAACGCTATTGGCAGAAACGCTTGCTCGATTACTCGATGTGCCATTTACCATTGCTGATGCAACCACACTTACCGAAGCCGGTTATGTTGGCGAAGACGTCGAAAATATTATTCAAAAATTGCTGCAAAAATGTGATTACGATGTTGAGAAGGCGCAGGTTGGCATCGTTTATATCGATGAGATCGATAAGATTTCCAGAAAATCGGACAACCCTTCAATTACTCGTGATGTTTCTGGCGAAGGTGTTCAGCAAGCCTTATTAAAACTGATTGAAGGTACAGTTGCCTCTGTTCCTCCTCAGGGTGGGCGCAAACATCCTCAGCAAGAATTTTTGCAGGTTGATACTTCTAATATTCTATTTATCTGTGGTGGTGCTTTTGCTGGCTTGGATAAAGTTATTCGTGATCGTTCAGAAAAAAGTGGCATCGGTTTTAACGCCGAGGTTAAAAGTAAGGACGAGAAGAAAAACTTCGGCGAGATTCTGCATGACCTAGAGCCAGAAGATTTAGTGCGTTACGGTTTGATTCCTGAATTTGTTGGTCGTCTACCGGTTATCGCTACCTTGGAAGAGCTTGATCAAGAAGCCTTGGTGCGTATTTTGACTGAACCTAGAAACTCATTAACCAAGCAATACGCGAAGTTATTTGAGATGGAAGGCGTCGAAATCGACTTCCGCGAAGATGGTTTACGAGCGATTGCTAGTCGAGCAATGGAGCGTAAAACCGGTGCTCGTGGTCTACGATCAATTCTGGAATCCGTATTGCTCGATACCATGTACAGTATTCCTTCCCAAGTCGGCGTATCTAAAGTGGTGATCGATAGCTCGGTGATTAACGGAGACTCCGAACCATTTATCGTTTACGAAGATACCGCCAAAACTGCTTCTGACGAATCTTAACCATTAGCCCCAAGCTGGTAATAAATTTCTGGTTTGGGGTTTTTTAGTCGAATACGGGGTTGTAAAACCAGTAAGCGACGCCATATAAGCAGTAATGTTTCAAAATAATGCGTGCTACAGGTGCTGGTTGATTGTTAATTAAATCACTAGTCGCCAAATAGAGTTGCCGCTTACTGTTTTCCTGCATCGGGACTCTTGCAGTCTGGTAAGTATTCATTCTCTATCTCAATCACCACGTATTATCCGTTTGAAATTAAAAACCACCTGCCAGTTTACCCAGAGGTAAATTATGAGCTTGAAGCTTCCACTATTGCCCTTGCGCGATGTTGTCGTTTATCCGCAAATGGTTGTTCCGTTATTTGTTGGACGCGAAAAGTCTATCCGCGCGTTAGATGCAGCGATGTCAGATGACAAGCAGATTCTGCTCGTTGCTCAAACCGAAGCTGAGGTCGATGAGCCTTCAGCCGCCAGCCTTTACCAAGTGGGTACGGTCTCTACTATTTTGCAAATGCTGCGCCTACCCGATGGCACTGTGAAAGTGTTGGTAGAAGGTGGTCGACGCGCGACAATACTCAAGTTGCGCGATAATCTTGATAGCGCGGTGGTCGAATTTTCCGATCTGGATATTGAAGACCTTAATGCCGAAGACCAGGAACGCGACGATCTCGATAATAGCAGCGATTTATCGTCAGACTTTGAAGCTGAAGGTCTGTCATATATGGATGCCGATGTTGAATTGATTGCCGATACTACGGTGGATGAAAAATCCGCGGGCGAATTAATTTCCGTTTTAAACTCGCAATTTGAGCAGTACGTTAAAGTCAGCAAAAAAGTGCCTGCCGAAGTTTTATCATCGCTTAGCGGTATAGAAGCCGCAGGCCGATTTGTCGACACCATTGCTACCCATTTAGCCTTAGAAGTTAAGCAAAAGCAGGAGATTTTAGAAGCTGCTGATATCTCTGCGCGCGCAGAGTTATTAATGGGCTTTATGGAAGGTGAGATCGACCTTCACCGGGTTGAGAAAAAAATCCGTGGCCGCGTTAAAAAGCAAATGGAAAAATCGCAGCGTGAGTATTATTTGAATGAGCAAATGAAAGCCATTCAAAAAGAACTCGGCGATATGGAAGATGCACCTAACGAATTTGATGAGCTGCAAAGCAAGATCGAAGAATCCGGCATGCCTGCCGAGGCTGAGAAAAAAGTTAACGGTGAGCTGGCGAAACTAAAAATGATGTCGCCCATGTCTGCTGAGGCGTCGGTTGTGCGCAGCTATATTGACTGGCTAGTCGGAGTGCCTTGGAAAAAGAAAAGCAAAATTCGCCATGATCTTGATCGGGCAGAAAAAATTCTTAACGAAGATCACTTTGGTCTTGAAGAAGTTAAAGATAGAATTCTTGAATATCTTGCGGTACAAAAACGAGTTAAAAAACTTAAAGGGCCGGTGTTATGTTTGGTTGGTCCGCCGGGCGTGGGTAAAACCTCCTTGGGTGAGTCATTAGCTCGCGCAACTAATCGCAAGTTTGTACGTATGGCTTTAGGTGGCGTGCGTGATGAGGCGGAAATCCGTGGTCATCGTCGAACCTATATCGGTTCAATGCCGGGTAAAATCCTGCAAAAGCTTTCAAAGGTAGGGGTTAAAAACCCACTGTTTTTGTTGGATGAAATAGACAAGATGGGTATGGATAACCGTGGTGATCCAGCATCTGCATTGCTAGAGGTTCTCGACCCTGAGCAAAATCATACTTTTAATGACCACTACCTCGAAGTTGATTACGATCTCTCGGATGTTATGTTCGTTTGTACGTCAAACTCGATGAATATCCCTGCGCCTTTATTAGATCGAATGGAAGTGATTCGTATTCCGGGTTATACCGAAGACGAAAAACTCAATATTGCCGAGCGTTATCTACTGCCAAAACAGTTAAAAGACAATGGTGTTAAAGATAAAGAAATTATCTTGGATAACTCAGCATTAATGTCATTGATACGTCACTACACACGTGAAGCGGGTGTGCGTTCCTTGGATAGACAAATCGCGAAAGTGATTCGCAAATGCGTTAAAGCGATTACCTCAAAGGAAGTCACTGCACCACTGATGGTCGATGAAGATAATCTTGAAGATTATTGTGGCGTACAAAAATTCAAATACGGTAAAGCCGATGAGCAAAACCGCGTCGGTCAAGTTACCGGCTTGGCGTGGACTCAAGTTGGCGGCGAGCTGTTAACGATTGAAGTGGCAACGGTACCCGGTAAAGGCCGTCAGGTTAAGACTGGTTCTCTAGGCGATGTGATGCAGGAGTCGATTGTTGCAGCCACAACGGTAGTTCGCTCCAGAGCGCAGGTGCTTGGCATTGCCGGCAATTTCCATGAAAAATTTGACTGTCACTTTCACGTACCCGAAGGTGCAACACCGAAAGATGGCCCCAGTGCTGGTATAGGTATGTGTACAGCATTAGTTTCTTCGCTAACGCAAATCCCGGTTTTATCGGATGTTGCGATGACGGGTGAGATTACCTTGCGCGGCCAAGTGTTGCCTATAGGAGGGTTAAAAGAGAAGCTGTTAGCGGCGCATCGTGGCGGCATCAAAACGGTGGTGATTCCCGAAGAAAACGAAAGGGACTTAAAAGAAATCCCCGATAACATAAAGAGTGCTCTCAATATTAAACCGGTCAAATGGCTGGATGAGGTGCTTGAGATAGCGCTTGAAAGAATGCCCGATCCACTCAGTGATAAGGATTTTAATTCAGGATTGTCGACTGGGAAAACGGGTCAGGCTGACGCCACCGCCGATAATAATCAAGATAGTCGTGTAAAGACGCATTAAGGATTGATTGGCAAACTATTCAGAAAAGTATCAGTCATAAAGTAACGGCGTATTAACTTGTTAATACGCCGTTACTTTTTACGTTTTTATCGTTTTTTATAGCTTAAAACGCCAATCAGATGCGTGTTTTCTTGCCCCTAAGCAGCGTGATTGGTATAGAATACCATCTTGTCTTTATATGTGAACCTGCCGGGTTCATAAATCGCTGATTACATTTACTGTTGGACACATCATCAGATAAATACAAATCAGTGGAATTTATTCAACGAATAGCACCACCCTTTTTGATCAATATGAGCTTTGGCTTAATGTGTTCAAAAAGGGTCAAAAAAAGAAAAGCGCATAGGTATATAGCCATTATATTTTTCACTAATGTCGGTAGCCAAAGCGCAGAGAAACATGGACGAAAATCAACAGGCGTTAAAATGACTCGCTCACTTTATGAGTCTCTAACGCTGTACACGATAAAGTAAAACTTAAAACGAATTTGACACTAGGGGATAATGCATGAACAAATCAGACTTAATTGACGCTATCGCACTGTCAGCGGATATATCCAAAGCAGCTGCAGGTCGAGCGCTTGACGCTACCGTTGATACTATTGCCGATGCACTTAAAGAGGGTGATCAAGTCGCTCTGGTAGGTTTTGGTACTTTTCAGGTTAAGGATCGAGCAGCACGTACGGGGCGTAATCCCCAAACCGGCGCTCCAATTGAAATTAAAGCCTCTAGAGTGCCTGGCTTTAAAGCGGGCAAAGCGTTAAAAGACGCTGTCAATTAAGCGGTTTTTCAATAGCGAGGCCGCCAAAACGGCTTGGGTCTCTGGGCTAAAGTTAACCATCGTGGGAATATCACCCTTGTTGATTATTCAGGCAGGTTGAAATATCTTTTTTGGCGTAATGTCGGTAAAATGCGCCGCTTCAAAGATAATTTAACCGTTTGGAACTAGTTAGCGATTAAAGTTCAAACTAACAAAGTGGCGCATCAATTTCATTGAAATGATGCGCTATTTTTTTTGAGTGAAATCAGTATGCTTCGATCAATTCGTGACAATATCAAAGGTAGGGCAGCTAAGGTTGTTCTTGCCATTATGATCATCCCTTTTGTGTTTTTTGGCATTGGTTCGCTAGTCGATAGCGGCGGAGCCGGAAGCGTACTTGAGATCAATGGTGAAGAGGTTGATCAGTCATCCTATTTGCTCGAAATGCAAATCGTCAGAAATGAGCTGATAACGCGAATGGGTGAAGATATTGATTACACTCAACTGAACGAGGCGAATCTGGCACCGCTAGCTTTGGATCGTTTGACCCGTCGGACATTGATCAGTCAAACCATCGATAATATGGATATGAGTGTGCCGAGCACGATGGTCGATAGCATCATTACCAGCACGCCCAACTTCCAAGTCGATGGCCAATTCTCCAATGAATTATTAACCCAGTTTTTAGCCAATCAACGCATCAACTTAAGCATGTTGAAATCTAGAGTTGCCAGCGACGTTCAAGAACGTCAATTGGCGGCAGGTGTTGCTCTAAGCAATTTTAGTATGCCGTTTTACAACGATCTGATGATGGATATCTTTAACGAGACCCGTGAAGTTAGCTGGGTAAAACTGCCTCTCGTTGATGTGACCAATGGCATCGAGGTAAGTGATACAGAGATTGAAAGTTATTATCAAGCTAATTTGGATAATTATAAAAGTGAGTTGCAAGTCTCGCTGGAATATATTGAATTGCGCAGAGAAGATTTATACGAGCCGGTAAGCGATGAGCAGGTTGAAGCCGAGTATCGATCACAGCAAGAGCAATTTCAAGCCACAGAAAACCGACGCGTCGCACATATACTACTTGAAATCAGCGATGATCAAAATAAAGCGCAGGCTTTAGAAAAACTAGCAACTATTTCAGCACGCTTAGTGGCCGGTGAAAGCTTTGCCAGTTTAGCGTCAGAGTTTTCGCAAGATGGTGGTAGTGCGGCTGACGGTGGTCAGTTAGGTTATGCGCAACAAGACGGCACTTATCCAAAACCCTTTGAAGATGCGATATTTTCTTTAGCCTTAAATGAAATATCAGAACCAGTAGAAACTGATGCGGGTTTACATTTAATAAAAGTGACTGAAATCGATTCAGTAGAAATTGAAAGCATTGACGAATTGCGCCGCACAATTACAGAGCAGTTACAAATTCGTAGTGCGCAGGCACGCTATGTTGGAGTGATCGAGCAGGCGGCGGATATTGCGTTTAATGCTGCTGACCTTGGCGAGCCAGCCAAAATTCTTGAACTTGAAGTTAAATCAACGCCTCCAATCGGCCGTAGCGGGCCGAGTGCAAGCACTTTGTCTGATGGCTCAATCGATGTTGCTTTGCTTAGCGACAAACGAATCTTAACGGCGGCTTTCAGTGATGAAGTGATTGCGGATGGGACTAACAGTGAAGTTATTGAATTATCGCCTGAGCATGCGGTGATTGTTCGAGCCAAAGAAGTGTTTGAACCGCGTCAATATACCTTGGACGAAGTTAAGGCTGATGTATCGCCGTTAGTTGTGCGAGAAAAAGCGGCAGATAAATTAGCTCTGTTAGAGCAGTCGATTAAAACTGATGTGAGTGGTGTTGATCAAGCAGAGAGGCTAAGTTTGACCGACGCGGCGCAAAAAGCTGGTTACTCGGCTTCCAGTCAAACTTTTTCACGACGAAGTACTGAAGTTGACAGAGAGTTTTTATTGTCAGTATTTGAAGCACCACGCAGCAGTATCGAAGCGGGTTCTTTGCAATCGATTAGCAATATAGCAGGTGATATTTATCTTTATCAGCTTAACAAGGTTGATGTTGATGACACTGCATCCAACGATGATGTGAAAAAGCTGTTCAATCAGCAATTGCAAGGCATGGCCGGTCAGCAAGATATTGCGACGTTTTTTGAATCGGTAGAATCAAAAGCTGACATTGAAAGAAATTTAAGATAGAAAAAATTAAGATAGCCGAAATAGATAAGAGATTTTGGATCAGGATTGTTAAGTGAATTGCATTTTAACGTCCTGATCAAAGTATTATTTTAGTAAACGTCTCCGTGTCAGTTGTTCGTTGTCAGTTCAGTATTGTTACTTATTCAAAAAAGCGGTTCTATGTCGATTGCAAAAAGACCTTCTATTGACGGTGGAGCTGTCGCTATGCGATGTCCATTTATAAATTAATGAAAGTATTCAGTTAGGTTTGGAGAAGTGAAAAGTGTTTAGCATTAAAACGTTTAATAGTATTGCCCAAATAGGCTTGGATCAATTTGGCGAAAAATACTCGGTCAGCGCCGATAGTGATTCCGCCGATGCAATTTTGCTGCGTAGCCATAAATTGCAGCCCGAGGAAATTATTTCCAGCGTTAAAGCGATTGGCCGTGCTGGAGCAGGGGTTAACAATGTGCCGGTAGATTGGTGCACAGAGCACGGTATCCCGGTTTTTAATGCACCGGGTGCGAACGCGAATGCGGTTAAAGAATTAGTTATGGCCGGTTTGTTATTAGGCTCGCGCGGCATTGTGTCCGGTATCTCCTATGTTGATGAGCTGTCAGATATGGACGATGCTGACGCCATGAACAAGTTACTCGAAAAAGAAAAAAAGCGTTTTAAAGGTAGTGAGGTACAAGGTAAAACTTTAGGTGTTGTCGGCTTGGGTGCTATCGGTTCGCAAGTGGCTAATATGGCGATGATGATGGGTATGAATGTCGTGGGTTATGATCCGGCTATATCTATTGAAGCGGCGTGGCGTTTATCCGGTGACGTTAGAAAGATGGATAGTCTTGAAGCGCTGTTATCCAAATCTGATTTTGTCACTTTGCATTTACCTGTTCTTGATGCGACGCGAAACTTAATTAATGCTGACTCGCTTAAGTCGGCCAAAAAAGGCTGTAAAATTTTAAACTTTGCGCGATCAGAAATAGTTGATAGTGATGCGGTGGTGAGTGCCTTGGATAGCGGAATCTTGGGTGCGTATATTGCTGATTTTCCTAAGCCGGGTTTGATCGGTCGTGATGATGTAATTCTTATGCCGCATATCGGCGCCAGCACCGAAGAGGCCGAAGAGAACTGCGCGGTAATGGCAGCGAATCAATTACAAAGTTACTTGGAAGATGGCAATATTATTAACTCGGTTAACTTTCCGAATGCTTTGTTAGAGCGCTCTCCCGGATATCGATTGGCAGTTTCAAATAAAAACGTCACCAATATGCTAGGCAGTATCACCTCGATTTTGGCCGAGCACGATATTAATGTTATTGATCTACTGAACAAAAGTCGCGGCGATATCGCTTATAATTTGATCGATGTTGAGCAGGAACCCTCTGCTGCGGTTCTAGAGCAGCTGGGTAAAATTGACGGTGTTATAGGCGTTCGATCCCTGTAGTTGTAAATGTAGCTTGAGCTTCGATCTGCTGGGCTTGTCTATTAGTGCCCATTTAATCTCTGTTTCACAAAAACGCCGACTATTCAGTCGGCGTTTTTGTTGGTCTGCAACTATACTCAAATAATATTGGATTAAATAGGTAGCGCTATATCCGTTTGGCCAGATAGCTTGAGGATAAAATGAAATTGCAGAATGTATTTCAGCATAATTTGACCGGCGCTAAGCGGGTTTTTACCGCCAAAGCCATGGTTAGATTTTTTACAGGGTCAACTACTGCTTGTGCTTTTATTATAATGGCTGGCTGTTCGACCGCATCTTTTGATAATGCCGTTAGCAACAGCGCAGCGCTTACCAAGCAGATGACGCAGCAAGTTTTAAGTAAGGTTGTTGCCGATGACTATCAAGTGACACGTACACGACATTACCCCTTATCAACTCACGCACCGATCTATGTGGATGGAAAGGACGATATGTTGGTACAGCAGTTTTCTTCTGCCTTAAGGCATCACTTTCGCAGCGTTGCCGATGGCGTCAACACACCAGATGCAAAACCTCATACCGGGTTTATTTTAAAAGTAGAGCGCTTGGATAATCCCCCCGCTTTAAGCACAAATAGCACGGCGAATAGGAATTCTACTGACACCGAAAACCCGACTGTATCAACCGCCCCAGAAAATGACGCAGCAAGAAAATTTCGTGTCACGGTAAGTGATATTGATAAAGGTGAAGCCTTTGATTCAATTAATATTCAGTTGCGCTCACCCAGCCTATGGCGTGATGCGGATAGCGCAGCTTTGCTTGATCGCGCTTTAAGGTCAGCCGCGGCTAAGCTGGCGGGTAAAAGTTAAAAACACATCCTATTATTGTTTTAAAGCGTATAAATATTTCAATACTACATTTATCAGAGGCTAGTAGTGACTAAAGACAATACGCTTGAAGGTTTAGAACAGCAAGTATCTAGCTGGCAGTATCGAGATGCGAGCACAATTACCCCGACCGAATTAAAACAGTTAAAGCCCGGTAAGATCGCAATTACTATTCATAGTGATGGCAGCTGGTCTTACAAAGGTTCGATGTTTGATCGACCATCAATGGTGGTATTGCTGGCGAAAAGTTTAATCTATATCGACCAGCGTTATTATCTTATCGCACCGGAACAGTTGCTTGAGATTAGCGTTGAGGATTTGCCTTTCACGATTGTGAGTGTTGAGCGCGGTGTTGAAAGCGGTTCTGAAAACAGGGCAATAATATTGTGCAACAATTTAGGTGAACGTTTTGAGTTGGGTGAAAATCCTAGCGGTAATTCAGAGCAATTAATCGAGCTTGACGACGGTAGCTGGGGCTTATCTCCGTTACCGGGCGAGGACTTGGAAATCCCTCATGTGGTGTTATATCGGTGTTTAAAAGCACGACTCTCTCGCAGCTGTTTTTATCAATTGGTGGATTGGAGTGAGCCAATCGAGATGGAAGGGCGCTCTGCAATGTGCGTTTTTTCGAACGGTGTCTCATATATGCTGGGATATGTAGACTAATTTGCCAATATTCCTTGTCCATTTTTGCCGTGCTTGACTACAATTATTTTTGATCGGGTAATGCTTTTTATTTCTTTAATTTTATTTACCCCGTCGCTAATATTCTCACGCTTGTATTAAGAAGCGTAACTGAAACTATCTATGTCTGATCTAATTGAACGTATTGCCGCTTGCGATACCTTGCCTGTACTGCCAGCGGTCGCTATTCAAATCATTGAGCTGCACAATGATGATGATCTGTATGCGGCAAAAGTAGCATCGGTTATCAGTCAGGATCCAACGCTGGCGGCCAAGCTGTTACAGGTTACCAATTCCTCCTTCTTTCCATTTCGCCGTGAAGTTACCAATATTACTCAGGCTATCGCCATTCTTGGCGTTAACCTGGCAATGAGTGTGGCGCTATCGTCCTCGCTAATTAAAATGTTACGTGACGCAGAGCCGAGCGAATGTAACTTGGATCATGATCGTTACTGGCGCAAAAGTATTTTAGGTGCATTGGTTGCCAGCGAATTGGGTCACGCTATTCCCGGACTGGGTCGTGGCGATATTTATGTTGCTTCATTGCTACAAGATATTGGTGTTTTGGTTTTGAGTGAAGTCTTAGGTGAAGAATATATCTCGATGTATAACAGCGCTAGAAATCACTATGATCTGGTTTTATTAGAGCAGCGCAACTGGGGTATGGATCACGCAGAGGCAGGAGCCTTAATGTTAAAGCATTGGAATATGCCTGATCAGATTATTGAGGTCGTGCAAAAAAGTCATTGCTTATTATCGGCGTCGCAAGAAACAGTTGTTCAAGAAGGGGATCTGGTTTACGCATCATCATTATCCGGCGTAGTGGCTGAGCAATGGTTAGCTAACATGCCCGAAGAAGAGTACGTTAGTGAAATATTGTTAGGCGCCTTATCGCATCTTGGTGAAGACAATTATGCCGATGTGGTTGCAAGGGTGATTGATGCTATTCCATCAGCCGAAGCGGTATTTAATATTAGTTTATTATCTTCTGATCAAATAAATAAAATCGCCTAATTGGTTTAGCCATTTTATCTTTCAGCATAACTTCTTTGTTTTTCTAATTATTATTTTGCTACAGCTTATGCTTGGTGACGCTAAACCGTCAGCTAACAAGCTAACGGTTTAAGCACAATGGATTTTATTGTGCCTATCACATTAGCTTGTCTTATCTGCGATTCCCTTTACATATTAGGATAGTTTGGACCACCTGCGCCCTCGGGAGTCACCCAAATAATATTTTGGGTAGGATCTTTAATATCACAGGTTTTACAGTGAACACAGTTTTGCGAATTAATTTGAAACTGTTTCTCACCGGCTTCTGACTCAACGATTTCATAAACCCCAGCAGGGCAGTAGCGCTGCGCAGGTTCATCATACAGCGGCAAGTTGTGTTTGATAGGCACGTCAGCATCACGCAGTGTTAAATGGCAGGGCTGATCTTCTTCGTGATTGGTATTCGACAAAAACACCGACGAAAGCTTATCAAAACTAATTACGTTATCGGGTTTTGGATATTCAATTTTTGGCATGCTAGTCGCTGGCTTAAGCGTGCTATGGTCAGGTGTTTTATCTGACAATGTCCACGGTAGTTTGCCTTGAAAAATGCCCTGATCGATAAACGATAATGCGCCACCGATAATGCCGCCAAACTTATGTACCAAGGGGCCAAAGTTACGCCACTTTTTAAGCTCTTCGTTTAACCATGAGCTGTTAAAGTTATCAGCGTATTCATTTAAATCGCTATGGCCTTCTGCACCAGTCGTTAGTGCATTAAACAGGGTTTCAGCCGCAATTAATCCGGACTTCATCGCTGTGTGGCTGCCTTTGATACGCGCAAAGTTTAATGTGCCCGCATCATCGCCGACTAACAAACCGCCGGGAAAAGACATTTTTGGCCGAGACTGTTCGCCACCCTTAACTAGCGCACGCGCGCCATAGGTAATGCGTTTTCCGCCTTCAAGATAATGACGAATTGAATCGTGTTGCTTCCATTGCTGGAATTCATCAAACGGTGATAGATGAGGGTTTTCGTAGCTAAGTGTTACGACGTAACCCAGTGAAACCTGATTGCCTTCGCTGTGATAGAGGTAGGAACCCGATACGGTATTTTTAGCCGCTGGCCAACCCATGGTATGCATAACTAATCCGGCTTCATGTTTTTCCGGATCAATTTCCCAAATTTCTTTAAAGCCTAAACCGTAATGCTGTGGCTCTGAATCTTTATCTAATTCAAAGCGTTCAATTAATTGCTTACCTAGATTGCC
>CAJQQO010000218.1 GCA_905480475.1 uncultured Pseudomonadales bacterium
ATTGAGAAGCTATCCAAATCGGCTATCAACACCGCACGATTGATCAAGAGCTAGGCATAATGTCCTGACGCAAGCCTGCAAACCAGCCGCCATCGGCAACAAATTCGCTTCCCGTGCAGTAAGAGGCCTCATCAGAGGCAAGAAATAGCGATACATTGGCCACTTCATGCGCCTTACCAACACGCGGTAATGGATGATTTTTATAGAACTCGTTGGCTATCTCGTCCGGGGTATCTTCCCCACCGCCCATTTCAGTTTTAATACCGCCGGGATGCACACTATTGACGCGAATGCCATGCTGGCCCAACTCAATAGCCGCCGATTTAGTCATACCCCTAACCGCCCACTTACTGGCTGAGTAGGCAATTAAACCGTTTTTGGACTGCAGACCATCAATCGACGATACATTGATAATCGAACCAATGCCGGCCGCTTTCATAGCGGGTATAACCGCCTGCATACCTAAAAATGTGCCTAGCTGATTAATACGGATAACCCGCATATAGTCTTCTTCGCTAGTGTCGGTAATTGAAGCCACATGCAGTATCGCGGCATTGTTGACCAGTACATTTAACTGTCCTAACCCGGCAGCGGCGGCAATGGCACGTTGCCAATCGGCCGACTGACTAATATCCATATGCAGAAACACAGCACTATCACCCAACTCATCGGCAAGTGCCTGTCCCACATCATCGAGTACATCGCCAATAACAACCTTGGCGCCATTCTCAACAAACAATCTGGCGGTTGCGCCACCCATACCTCGTGCGCCACCGGTAATAATGGCTACCTTTCCGCTTAAACGTCCCATAGTATTTTCTCTTTGAGTAGTATTTTCTGTCTGACCAGAACTTTCTGTTTGAATCGTATTTGCTGTTTGATAAGTTAGCTGTTTCGCTGCTAAACAGATAATAAACCATCAGATACCAGCGCCCTCTAATCGCGATAAGTGCAATAGAATTTAAATGCCTGCGCGACAATCACGCTAGCGAATACTAGCGAAGAGAGGGGAAATAACAATATTCGTTTAGGGTCAATTTAGCGCGGATTAAAGGCGCTCTAAACGTCGTGATTGAAGACCTACAGCAGCTAGTGACAACAGCATAAGTAGCAGCAGACTTTGCGCCATACCACCCAGCATTGGGATTTCGACATCACACATGCTCTCATCCGGTAAGCAGGGGTTGTTGTTCAAGATGTCCTGCTGATCAACCACACCATCGCCATCGGCGTCGGCTATCGCTGAGTCTTGATGGTTAAATAGGCCGTCAGAATCATCGTCAACAATGTTGGATTCCAGGTAATCGAGTATTCCGTCGCCATCGCTATCAAGGAAATCACCTTCCATATAGTCGCTCATGCCATCACTATCGCTATCAGTGGGACAGGCACTTACAAATACCAGCGGTATACAAGGATCGCCGGGGTCAACATCCAGGTGATCAAACGCCCCGTCACTATCACTATCGGCGAAATCCTGAGCATGCCATGCTAGCCCATAGTCCCAATTGATATTGCCACCGGGGCGTGTAACTCGCAGACGGTAGTCCCGACCAGCGACTAGCTCCAGCCAAATATTCTCGGTGTTATCAACGCTGCTAAGTGAACTCGCGACGACAATACTGCTTCCACCAGTAGTATCGATTAACTCTAAATCAAAATTCCGTCTAATCGCCGTATCATTAAAAGCCGATGGACCACTAGGACCAGTAACATCAAGATTCCAAACCAGTGAAGCGGCAAAAAATTGATTGCCTGATGCTGTGCCTAAATCATATTCGGCCGTACTATTTGAACCGGCTGAGCCACCAAAATTGGGGTCATAATCAAAACCCGAGTAACCGGCAATACCCGCTGCACCATCCTGATTACTGGATTGTTCACCAGCAGATAAAATATTGTAAGCATTAAATACATTAACCTGCCCAGCTCCGTAGCGAACATCCAAACCGTTAGCAGTTTGATTAATGCCGTCGACACGATAATCTCTGACATCACCTGCAAATACACTATTGACTGTTAACCGTGAAGCACCGGCCATTAAGCTCGCTTTAATAACCTCGCTTCTACCGGCATTGTTAATCAACGCCCCAGCGCGATTAGTGGTATTGCCATCTGACCATAATGGATTGGCGTCGGCCGCATTGACCAATAAGCTTGCTGCAGAGGCTCCATAGGGCGCGGCTGTACTGGAGAAAACCTCGGGAACCACCAGATGAATAGCGGCGCGATTGGCAATATAAACCGTATCCAAAGAGGATACTGAGGTTAGATGTAATGCGTCGCTTCTACCCACGGTAATGACATTAAATGCCGCTGTCGATAAAGGTAAGTCTTGCACCGAAACACCGTTATTTGGCGCAGCAATATGGATAAATTCATCTTCAGATATTAGCCAATCCAATCTTCGCAAAACGTTTGAGGTCGCTGATGGTACGGGGTCGCCATTAATATCCGTAAGATTACCGCCAACATAACTGTGATTGCCAACTCGTCTATTCACCACGTCCGGCGCGGCGAGCGGTAAATTGTTAAAATTCAAATATTCAAATATAAAAGCATTGACGCTATAAATGCCAATATCATCGACCGCAGGCGTAAGCGAAAGCGTATTGCCGTAAAAGCGGGTACCGACACCTGTTGCGTGGCTACTGATTGAGGGACTTGGCCCCGCACTAAAATCCGTAATGGTTTTACCGGCAAACTGCGCGTTAGATAAATCAGGCGCGAAGTTGGTGCCCGCCTCCACCTGCATCACCGCAACGCCGGTCCCATCTGGCATCGCTGCACCCAGCTGACTGACTAAGGAGGTATAACCCAAATCTGCTTTAATATCGGCATGCGTAGCCATCGAACAAAACAGTAGCGCAGACAGTATCCTCCTGATAGGCAAAAAGATGGTGCAGTCGCTTATGGTTAAAGCTCGAAAACTGGTTGGCATGGAGTACCGCTATTTAATTATTGTTATATAAAAATTTTTATGAATAACTAACTGCTTTTTTATAATGATTTAACCGCTAAACAATAAACATAAAAACGCTTTCGACCCGTCAATTGCTCGCTATTAGCCGAGTATCGAGACAGGGAAATACCCTCTAATGTCAATGTCAATAGCTGCCCTATGGGACAAAGCGTGGACTATCAATATAAGCACTCGACGAGTTATTGGTCTTTTGATCGAGAACAACCAACTTTACGGGGATAGCAGAGTAATGTCTAATCTAATTTGAACTCAATGAACCAAAAGCGTGCACTTTGAACTATACCGATTGTAAGGTAAATCGGAAAAAGAAGCTTAGTTATTATTATTCAGACACTTACAAAAGGATTCTCATGTTTTTCTTCACCGATGGTTGTGGCGGGACCATGGCCGGTAATAACAGTGGCATCTTCATTGAGTTTATAGAGTCGCTCACGGATGGACTTCTCGATGGTGGCAAAATCGCCGCCGGGAAAATCGGTTCGACCAATGGATCGTTTAAACAAAGTATCACCGGCTATCAATAAATTTTGCGACTCGAACCAAAAACTTACCGAGCCTGGTGTATGACCCGGCGTATGAATGGCAACACCTGAACAACACGCTAAGTCGGCATCGTCTTCGATCCAATGGTCAGGGTCGGGCAATTGGGTTGCTGGCACATTAAACGCGGCGCATTGCTCTTCAACCATATCCCACAGCATCTTATCTTCTTTATGCAAATAGATACTGGCACCTGTTGCTGCCTTTAACTCACCGGCCGCAAGGATATGATCAAGGTGTGCATGAGTATGAATAATTTCAACCAGCTTTAAATCGTACAGATCCAAGGTATTTAATATCTTTTGCGCATCACCACCGGGATCAACCACAATCGCTTTTTTGGATACAGGATCACCGATAATACTGCAATTGCATTGCAAAGGTCCGACCGGAAAGCTTTCAAATATCATACCTTCAAATTCTGCTACTGACATAGTGCTGTACTCATATTGCCGTATTGTGATTGTCTTTCTGTGCGTTTGTTAAATGACATCTTTTTCTTAATGACATGTTTTTCGTTAATGACATGGCTTTCTTTCAATGACTTAGTCGCTTAAATATATTGCAATCAATTACGCAGGAAGCGCCAAATTCTCGTAGCGTTGCTGCAGTGCTTGATAAAGATCATCGCGGAAGGACACGCTAGCGCTATCGAGTGCCGATGAAAGCTCCACCAAATGCTCGTTGTCTTCACGACCAGCCCATTCTTTAATATAAGTTCCTTGCTTGTAACCATTATCCTGTCTAAAGAAGTTCAACACATTTTTGCCAACGAGGCGATATAGAGTTGCTCAAAATCCAAATCGGCGGCCAGCATTAGATGACGGAAATGACTGACAGAAAATGATTGATTGGCTAAACACCATGAAGCCAGCGCTTCAGTAGCTTGATGAACATTGAGCTCAGGCAATTCTGCTGATTGCCAATCGGCTAAAATTGCATCGGCAATCACTTCAGTATTTTTAGCCCCGGTAAACAAGGCGCTCATACCAAAATGCCAGATATCAATAATCTCTAACTTAACTTGCTCAACATCCGGCGTTTGTTTTTTCCACCACTTGTAACCTTGATGATCCATCAACTCACCGCACTCAATCCAAACCGCCCGATACCACTCGTAATTTTGTTCAATCCACTGGGGGTGAACCTTGGTATTCATACTGTCCTGCATAGTCAGCATGGTAAGAATCTGTTGCCGCATAGTTAAATCACTTCTCTTAGTGTCTGAATGGCTTTGTAAAGCTGCCTGACTAGCTTGACTGGCTTAGTCAGCCGGTAATTAAACCATTTTGTTAAGCCACTGTCCTGTATTTACGCAGCCATTTGGTCAATTGAGAGGGGTTCAAGCGGTGTTAGTGAACGGGCATATGCAGCATATCCACACCGCTGGCCGAGTCGACTCGAATAATCTCGCCGCTAATAAACTTAGCCGCATCACTGGCTAGAAATAGCACCGTATTAGCTATGTCCTCAGCCTCGCAGTCAAGCGTTTGCGCGCCCTCCCCAACCAAGGCCTCGCTTAACCGTGCGGTCCCCTCAGTCGCGGCAACTGATCCGGGGGCGACAGCATTGACTCTTATCCCCAATGGCTGCCACTCAACCGCGCAGCTTCGTGTTAAAGAATCAATGCCCGCTTTAGCCGCCGCTGCGTGCGCTTGATACGCTACGCCCCAACCGGCAAAGGGTGCGGTGATATTGACCACAGCGCCACCATTGGCTTTTAAGTAATGCTCAAACGCAGCCTTAGTCACATTAAAGGTGCCATTAAGGTCGATATCCACCACTGTTCTAAAACCATTGGCCGAGAGCTGATCGACCGATGCCGGAAAATTACCCGCCGCATTGTTCACCACGACATCCAATTGGCCATAGCGCTGCAAAACAAATTTAATCAGCGCCTCTACCGAGCTGTAATCGCGGATATCACAAACACAGCCAGCGCAATCAATATTCTCCGCTTGCAACTCGGCAGCAGTCGCATCCAACACATCTTGTTTGCGGCTGGCAATCACTACCTTGGCACCATGCTGACCAAATAACTTGGCAATGCCTTTGCCGATACCGGTACCACCACCTGTTACTAAAACCACTTTATCGTCCATTAGGTTTGCAGTAAAAATACTCATAGTTAATCCAAGGTTTGATAAGGCCAATGGCTCGGTTCGATTACGCTAAAGGCTCAGTTTAATTATACTAAAGGCTCAGTTTGATAACGCTGATGGCTTATCAGTGTATTTATCAAAGTATAAAACGCCTGTGATCGGTACTGCTAATTAGCGCTTATTCAAAATATTAAAAGGCTATTTTTATTGAGCGTCAATTAAAGTGCTTTTTAAAATTAAGTAAGCGGTCCTTTATAACAAGCAAGATATTTTTTTTGTTATTAATCGCATCCACATAAACTGCGGCTGTATTTAATGTGCGAACAATAAAAAAAATAACTATTAAAAGCGATGGCAGCCAAGGTCTAAATCGCCTTTAAAAATCAATTTTGCATAGCAATCAAACTAAAAGTGATTAAAAGACTGGATATATCATCAGGGCGGAGTTATTAGCGCCAATGACTATCCACAGATTCTGTGGATAACTTGGTGGACAAGTCCACCACAGTAGCTAGAAAACCCAGTGTTTATAAGCTCAAACACAGATAGGCTATTTTATGACCACTTTATCAATACATAAATCAATGACTTACGTGAAGTTGTTAAGTTTTTTTACACTTTGATGAAAATAAAAAAAAACTTGTCTTCACTGAAAAACTGTGAATAAGAATTTAAAGGCCACTGTATAAAGCGTCAAAAACATGACGAGGCGATTTTTTAAGCAGTCTATTTAAGCTCACTTCAACTGCTTTAACTAAAGTCCCTACTAACCTCGATTTTCGTTTGATTAACAATCCTAAGGCATCAGCCCGCTTATTCTGCCAAATGAATAAACTTCCAAAGCATACGTGGAGAAAAACGTCGTAGCCAAACCATCAATTTTGTCGCTGCACCGGGAATCAAAATCTTTTTACCACTCCTTATGCCCGCCTCGACCTGATCAATAATATAGTCCGGCGAGACAAAGCGTTTATCGCGGATAGCGTCTTGAATCATTTTGGGATTGGAGCTATCCACCGCTTGCTGCAATAACGGTGTATCCACCAATGGTGGACAAACCAACATAAACTGCACATTGGCGTTACGATTCTCCTCCATCAACGTTTCAAGGTAGATATTGGTGGCAAACTTACTGGCCACATAGGCGCCACACTCAGGTACTGGCAGATAACCACCAGAAGAACCGAAGACAATCACCTCACCACGGTCGCGAGCAAGCATCTGCGGCAATACAGCAGCCACAGCATTTACCGTACCGCCGTAATTGATATTCATAATT
>CAJQQO010000219.1 GCA_905480475.1 uncultured Pseudomonadales bacterium
GTTGGGTCTGGCAAACTTTATTAACCGCCAAAGCGAGTTGCGATGACAAGTCCGTCGCCACCGGTAAATTTAACATGGTAAAGACACCGGCCACTTCATCTAATTGAGCCGATAGCTTTTCAGCTAAGGCCTGAGCAGGCGCTTCGTCATTAAGGCTTTGCTCAACAATGGCATCCAGCTGTTCGGATACACGAGACAAGGCCTCGACCAATTCGGGCTCAACGATGTCTAATGAGCTTTGCGGCGAACGATTGTAGGCACTCATACCACCTGACATAGGCTGTAGGCTGGAGACTGAGCGGTTTTCTGCAGAGCTTGGCTGGGTCACGTCTGTTCTCTCTCGTATATCAAGCGCTTATAAAAGCGGATTTCAAAAAGCGGGCTGGAAAAAAACCCGATCTCAATGAGTATAGATAAATTGTGACACTGCGCACGAAGTGCACGCTCTGTCGCCGTGAGCTTGCGCACAGTTGTGATCAAAACGCAGCGAAAAAGAGCTTAATTGCTTGTGACTTGAGAGCTTAGCGCTAGCTTTGCCACAGTTTTGTTGGCAAGCGCGTAAGTATTTACGATAAACAAATGCTAAACGTTTGTTTTTTATGCAGATTGTCCAGACAAAAACCACCAAAAAGCTAAAATTCCGTCTATACTTCTCTGATCTGAACGCGCCTAAGATAAGGCGCAGCTAATAACAGTATCGAACCCGCTAAATTCAAACCGCAAAGGATATTTTCATGCAAACCGTATCTACCGGCCAGGCGCTCTATAGAAATTTTTTGGGCGACGCTCCCGATTGGTATAAAAACGCGATTATCTTTTTTCTGTTAGTGAATCCTATTTTACTCAACACCATAGGCCCGTATATCACCGGCTGGTTGTTGATCCTGCAATTTATATTTACCTTGGCGATGGCGCTAAAGTGTTACCCGCTGCAAAGTGGTGGCTTGCTGGCAATCGAAGCCATTTTACTTGGCATGGCCAATCCGCAAGACGTCTACCATGAAATCCAATTAAATCTACCCGTTTTATTATTACTGGTCTTTATGGTGGCCGGTATTTATTTTATGAAGGACCTGCTGCTATTTACCTTCACCAAACTGCTAACCAATGTAAGATCCAAAACTATGCTGGCGCTACTGTTCAGCTCGGTAGCGGCAGTCCTGTCTGCGTTTCTTGATGCACTAACGGTTATAGCGGTAATCATAAGTGTCGCCGTTGGCTTCTATGCAATTTTCCATAAGGTAGCTTCAATAAAAGGTTACTCCGATGATGACGATGATATCCATGAACTACATCGTGCCGATTTGGATCAGTTCCGCGGCTTCTTACGCGACTTAATGATGCATGCCGGTGTTGGTACTGCATTAGGCGGCGTATGTACCCAAGTGGGCGAACCACAAAACCTGGTAATTGCCGCTCAATCGGGCTGGCAATTTGCTGAATTCTTTTTACGGGTTGCGCCAGTGAGCTTACCGGTTTTGGTCAGCGGTTTATGCACGGTGGTATTAGTGGAGAAAACCGGTTGGTTTAACTACGGCTGGCAATTACCTGAATCCGTCCGTGATGTGCTGGTAGCTGATTCCAAAGAACAAGATGCCAAACGCGACAAGCAAGCCAATATGGCACTAATCGTTCAAGGTTTGGTCGCGATCTGGTTAGTCGTTGGCTTAGCTTTCCATTTAGCTGAAGTGGGTGTTATTGGTTTAACCGTTATCGTGCTGGCAACGGCTTTTAACGGCATTACCAATGAGCATGCCTTAGGTAAAGCCTTTGAAGAAGCACTGCCGTTTACCGCATTATTAGTGGTATTTTTTGCGATCGTTGCAGTGATTGATAAACAGGGTTTATTTAAAGGCATTATTGATTCAGTATTATCGATGGATAAAGATATTCAGGTACCGATGTTTTATCTTGCCAATGGTTTACTGTCAGCAATTAGTGATAATGTATTTGTTGGTACGGTTTATATTACCGAACTCAAACAAGCATTAAACAACTCGGTTATTGATCGCGCGCAATATGACTTGCTTGCGGTAGCCATTAATACCGGCACCAATATTCCCTCGGTTGCCACACCTAATGGGCAGGCAGCGTTTTTGTTTTTATTGACCTCATCAATCGCGCCGTTAATTCGCTTAGGTTATCTGACAATGGTTTATAAAGCCCTGCCCTATACCATTGTTATGACCATTGTCGGCTTGCTTAGCGTGCATTATATTTTACCCGGCGCAACCGAAGAAATGATCGAGCGTGGCATTATTTCAAACCCGGCGGATTACACTATCGAAGTGGTTGAAGGCAGTGCTGGCGGCGGACATCATTAAGCTATATTAAGCTATCGCTAATCTCCAAAAGCACAGGCCTTTAAATAGGCCTATTCACTCGGCAACGGCCAGCACCCTATAAACTGTGAAAACCTTAATTATTGAAGGCTTTTTAAAACTAGTGGCACTCTTGCCGCTAGCTTTAGCCCGAGCAATCGCGCGCGGCTTAGCTAAACTGTTAGTGCTGTTTAATAATGATATTAGCCGTATTACCAGTCTAAATCTTGCAATGACCCAGCCGCAGTTAGACGCTGCAGAATTAAAAAGCCTTAGTCGTAAAAGTATGGCCAGCACGATGGTGAACGCTTTTGAAATGCCTATTATCTGGCAAAAAAATGATGACTGGTTAGAGAGAAAAATTCTTGCGGTTGAAAATGACCAGCTGATGCGCGCAGCATTAGCCGAAGCGAAAGGCGTTATTGTTATTTGCCCGCACATCGGCAACTGGGAAGTGTTTGGTCGTCATCTTCCATCCTATGGACCCACCACCAATCTCTATCAACCACCCAAATTAGTTGCGGTAGAAAATATTGTTAGACGTGGGCGCGAGCGATCCGGCGCATCCTTGGTTCCGACTAACCAGCGTGGTATGGCCGCCTTATTAAAGGCCTTAAAACGCGGCGAGATAACCGGCATTTTGCCCGACCAAGTACCGCAGCCGAATTCCGGTGAGTTTACCGACTTCTTTGGCAAGCCTGCCTACACCATGACACTGGTACACAAGCTGGTTAAAAAGACGCGATGCAAAGTTATTTTGGGTTACGCGCTACGAGTTAAAGGCGGCTTTAAAATTGTTTATCAAGTTGCACCTGAGGAAATTTATAGCGAAGACCAGTTAAGCTCGGTTAAAGCGCTTAGCCAAATGGTTGAGATGGCAATTGAAGATGATATGGCACAATACCAATGGGCGTACAAACGCTTTAAAGCGCAGCCTGAAGGCTTACACGATCCGTATTAATGAGTATTTCAGTAGATTTAATAGAATTAAAAAAGCAAAACTAAGCTTGCTGCTCGTCTGTATTTAACCACAAACAGTGGCCATCACTTTTTTTATTAATTGTCGCCAACAATGCTTGATGCGCTTCTAGCTCTTCGTTGCTTGCTGCAATAACCGGTAGCCGCTTACGGCTTTTATCCAGTCGAATAATTCCCGCCTGACCCGCATCCCGCATCGTATCGTCGTCGGATTCAGACTCGCTACTTAGATGCAACGAGGTCTGGCCACCTGTCATCATTAGATAAACATCGGCAAGAATCTCGGCATCGAGTAATGCACCGTGCAAATCACGCTTGGAGTTATCTATCGCATAGCGTTTACATAATGCATCGAGATTATTTTTTTGTCCGGGATGTTTTTTTCTAGCTAATACCAAGCTATCGATAACACCGCAAATATCGACGGTCTTTTTAACTTTGTATCCGGCGAGCTTAAATTCATGATCCATAAAGCCAATATCAAATGGCGCGTTATGGATAATCAGTTCAGCACCATCAATAAAATCAACAAACTCATCAACCACTTTGGCAAAGACCGGCTTGTCCGACAAAAAGTCGTTGCTAATGCCGTGAACCTCTAACGCTCCCTGATCAATTTCGCGCTCAGGCTGGATATATTGATGGTAATGCCGCCCCGTTAAACGTCGGTTCACCAACTCAACGCAGCCAATCTCAATAATCCGATGCCCTTGCGAAGGCTCAAGACCTGTGGTTTCTGTATCCAAGACTATTTGACGACTTGCCATCTGCTATCTCTATAAACGCGTTTTTGTCACTGTGTCTTCTATAAATTCGCTAAGATTAAATAAAAACTATAACTGATCAATACCTTGATTAGCCAGTTCGTCGGCCAAATCATTTTCACGATGGCCGGAGTGACCTTTAACCCACTGCCATTCTACTTCATGCCGCTGCGATTGCTCATCCAACTCGCGCCATAAATCGGCATTTTTAACCGGTTTTCTCGCTGCGGTTTTCCAACCATTACGTTTCCAGTTGGCTATCCATTCGGTGATACCTTTACGCACATATTGTGAATCGGTAACCAATATCGCTTTTGAATCACCCTCGAGTAAGCGCAATCCTTCGATCGCTGCGCGCAACTCCATACGATTATTTGTCGTTTCTCTTTCGCCACCACAGTGACCGACTTCGCCGTCCTCTGTCTGAACCAAAACCCCCCAACCACCGGGGCCAGGATTGCCACGGCAAGCGCCGTCGGTAAATAATTTAATGCTCATATAACGATTGTTACCTTCATGTTTATTCGATAAATACTGTTTTTCATGGTCAATGGATTTTCTTAGCCGACGAGCTCTTTAACTCACTCGAGCATCGCGTCATTATTATCGCCCTGCTGTGATTTTGCTTGTAGCTTTGAATGTGGAGTCATACCACGAGCGGTCTTAATTCGGCGCGGCCAGTATTGTCTTACATAGTTAACTGGAAAGCTGCGTTTTCTTGCAATAACCAAATAAAAAAGTCCAAATGGTAAATGACAGCGCTCACCTACTCGCTCAAGTAATTGCAAATGCGACAATACGCCGGCTTTATTAATCGGTGGGCGATAAAAGTAGGACTGCTGGTGAATCACGTCGTAATTAAGTACCGACAACCAATCGATCAAACGCCCTTGCCGAATAGGCTTATGCCCCATCGCAGGCCCATTACCCAAACGCGCGTACTGCTGATAAATAGGCCAAGCGCTAAGCGGATTAAACCCCAGCAGCAACATATGACCACCAGCGGTTAAGGTCCGGTCAGCCTCGCGCAATAACTGGTGCGGCTCCTTGGAAAACTCCAGCACATGGTGAAGCAAGGCGATATCGATACAATCGGTGGCGATAGGAAAGGTTTGATAATCGGCCCACACATTATCGTGGCTATCACTATCAAGGCTCGGCGCAAAACCCAGCTTAATATATTGCCCTACCCGCGCGGCCGAGGTGAACTGCCTCGCTTTCTGCACGCTCAGCTGAAGCATATTGTAACCAACCAAGCCCGGTAGATGGCGGTCAACGGCGGCCACCTCGCTAGCAATCAAGGCCTCACCCAAATCCGTTGTCAAAAAACCGGCAAAGTCACTCATCGCTACCGACATCGGTATTTGCGTGACAGGTGGATTACTAGGATTCATATCAATCAGTCTATTCTTACGTCTACTACTGGGTGAGTGTTGCTATTATTAACGCTATCGATGCGGCATCACTTTGCTTCGCATTTGCAGCAATATCGCCTCGCTTAAGGTAAACTTTACTGAATCATCATCAGCTAGGGTAGTCATAATTAAAATAGTTAAAAACCTCAGGCGCCTGCAATTAGCCAAGCACAATAACAGCGAAATCCATCATGCCCAAGCAAAACCGAACCAGTGATTCTTATGCAGATACTAGCGGTTATTCTGCAAAAAATAGCCCGTTTAATATCACACGAATACCGGCGTTTAGCGATAACTATTTATGGCTGCTAGACGATGGCGAGTCAGCGCTAGTGGTCGACCCCGGCGATGCCCAGCCGATTATTGATGCTCTGGAAGCTAAAAATCTTAAGCTTGATTATATTTTAACCACCCACCACCATCCCGATCATATTGGTGGCGTCGATACCTTGATCAGCCGCTACCAACCAGAGATAATCGGCCCACAAAGCCAATATATTCCGCAAGTGAGCAAAACCGTTAAGGATGACGAGCAGTTCGAGATAATGGGCCTAAACATTCAGGTAATCGAAGTACCCGGCCATACGCTTGATCATATCGCCTATTTTATCGACAGCCCTAGCGCCGACAATAAACCCAGCGCTTTCGAGCAACCCGTTCTGTTTTGCGGCGATACTCTATTTGCTGGCGGTTGCGGCCGAGTATTTGAAGGCACCTTTGCCCAGATGCGAAGCTCCTTGGCCAAGCTTAAGCAGTTACCGGCGAATACTTTAATTCACTGCGCACATGAATACACACAAGCCAATCTTGCCTTTGCCATCGCCGTTGAGCCGGAAAACCAGCAGTTGATCGATCGTGTTGCCGAAGTCAAACAAATGCGTGCAAGCAACGAAGCGACAGTACCCTCAGAACTAGCGCTAGAACTCGCAACCAACCCCTTCTTACGCTACGATGCGGCAGCGGTGATTGCGGTCGCGGAAGCTCGTAAAAAAATCAGTAATTTAGCTGCCGATGAAGTGTTTGGCGCCATAAGAGAATGGAAGGACAACTTTTAGCGAGTATGCGGTTTCACAACTACACTTCAGTGTTAATGCTGGTTCATATATAACATCGACAAAGCAAGACTCGCGATCGTAATTAACTAACCCTATCAACAACCTTAACGACTAAATTTTATGCGGCATTTATTTCAGTTTGTTAGCAAGCCAATTGCATTGACATCAGTATTCATATTCGCCAGCCTATACGGATGTAGTCACGTAGAAAAAAGCTACAACGAAGCGAGCAAGCTTGCGGCGTTTAATCAATTACCGCTTGATCAAGACCCGCTATTCCTTAGCGATAGCGCTGACAGCTTTAACAATAATTGTGATCAACGGCTAAAAACCTTAACCGCCAACTTTGCGCAATTAGAAACGCCATCACAAGCCGTAGCAGATATTAGCTACTTACAAGACTTAGATAACTTTTTTATCGCGCTTGATAATAGCTATAGCATCGCGCAGCTATATGAAAACGTTCACCCCGATGCCGACATGCGCAGCAGCGCTGGGGACTGCCAAAAAGCAGTTGAAAATATTTTTACTAATGTCAGCTTATCCAAAG
>CAJQQO010000220.1 GCA_905480475.1 uncultured Pseudomonadales bacterium
TTGAATTGCTGATATTTATCAGAAATTCATGTCAGAATGGCAGGGTATTCAGTATTTAACGGATCCAACATCCATGGCAAGTGACAATCATAACGACTCTCATATCCCGCCTGATATCGATGCTGATAATAACAGTGGTAACGATAACAAGCTCGATAATAATCATTTATCTGATCAAGATAACGGCCTAGCCGATACTGCAGATCTACTTGCTCGGTTATCCCAGCCATTGGATATTGATGAGTTTGCCTTTGCTTGGTTAGAGCTGCAATGCCGCACGCTGGGAAATGTTAGCGCCGCGGTGTTACTGATTCGCGATGAAGGCGCTAATACTTTTAAGCCGGTTGCAAAACACCCACTTGAAGCGCGTGTTGATACGCTGGCTGAAGTTGCCTACGGTGTTATCGATGAAGAGTGTGGCTTATTACTGCCGTTAGAGGGTGAGAACAAAAGGCCCGGTTATGCGGTTGCCTACCCGGTGCATGTTGATCAGCAACTATTAGGTATTGTTGCACTCGAGGTGAATGTCAGTGAGCCGCAAGCCTTGCAAGGCATTATGGGTCAACTGCAATGGTCGGTGGGTTGGATCGCGCTATATGTCAGCAGTCAAAGTGTTGCCGGTATTCGCGCCGAGTCATTTAGCAACCGGCGTGCGCTAGCGGTATTTTCAAAAGTGCAGGCGCAACATGAATTTGCGGCTGCCTGTCAGTCTTTGGTTACCGCAATTGCTACCGAGTTGGATTGTGATCGAGTCAGTATCGGATTTCCAACAGGCGCAGCCAATCATCAAACAATTAAAGTGCAAGCGGTTTCTCACAACGCGCAATTTGGCAAAAAGATGGCCTTGGTTACGGCAATTAGCCATGCCATGGAAGAAGCGCTAACGTTGGGTCGGGATATTGTTTTGCCGCAGCGTGATAGTAGTGTGACCACGCCGGACCACGGCGCTTTAATGGCCGAGCAGGGCAGTTTAAGTGTGGTTAGTATTCCTGTGTTTGTTAGCGATAGCTTTCGCTGTGTGATTACTTTAGAAAAAGGCCATGGCGAGCTTATCGATGTAGACAAAGTCGATTTTGTTAAAGCCATCGCCGTATTGTGCAGCCCCACCTTAGAAGATATACAAGCCGCGCAGCGTTCACTGCCAAAAATTATCGCCGATAAAATCCGTTTGCAGTTTGAGCGATTAATCGGGCCGAATTATATAGGACGGAAAATCATTGCTTTCATCACGTTTATTCTTCTGATATTTTTTATATTTGCCAAAGGCACTTATCGTATTTCGGCCGAGACTGAGTTAGAAGGTATAGTACAGCGGGTAATGGCGGCACCGTTTAATGGATATATTGCTAGTGCGCAGGTTAGAGCGGGTGACCTTGTTAAAGCCGGCGAAGTGGTTGCGCGTTTAAAAGATGAAGAGCTTAGGCTGGAGCGGCAAAAATGGTTAAGTGAACGTTCGCAATATCGTCATGAATACAATCAGGCTTTTTCCAAAGCGGAGCGAGCGGTGGTGAGTATTAATCGCGCGCGCATGAATCAAGCCTCAGCCGAACTAGCACTAGCAGAACAAAAATTACAGCGTACCAATATTGTTGCGCCGTTTGACGGGGTAATAATTTCGGGGGATTTAAGTCAACGCCTAGGTGGTTTTGTTGAGCAAGGCGAGGTGTTATTTGAAATTGCGCCGTTAGATAATTATCGCGTGGTGTTGTTTGTTGAGGATAAGCGCATTGGTGATGTGGCCTTGGGTCAGCAAGGCAATTTGGTATTATCGTCCTTGCCCAATCAAAAATTTCAATTTCAAATTAAAAGTATTACCCCAATTACCGAAGCGCGTGATGGGGCAAATTATTTTCGTGTTGAAGCCGAATTAGTACAAGCCCAGCTGCTCGAAGGCGGAGAAAGATTGCGCCCCGGTATGCAAGGCATTGGCAAAATTGAAGTTGACCAACGTCGGCTTATATCGATTTGGACACGTAGCTTTACCGAATGGCTGAGCTTACAAATTTGGAAGTGGCTACCTTAGGGGTTTTTTATGTCTGCTTCCTTATTTAGCCAATCATGGTATCGCGTTGCCGAGCTAAAGCCCAAGCTGCGAAGCCACGCTGAGCGGGCGCGTCATCACTACCGTGGTGAAACCTGGTATGTCTTGCATGATCACTCCAGTGGTAAGTTGCATCGCTTTAGCGAAGCGGCCAATGTGCTGGTTTCAAAAATGGATGGCAGTAAAACCTTAGATGATATTTGGACTGAGGCTTGCGCAGAACTAGGCGACGATATGCCGGGTCAGGATGAGACTATACAATTGCTCTCACAACTTTATCGGTCTAATGCATTGCAAACCGATGTTATGCCGGATTTAGAAGAGATTTATCGACGTCAGCAGCAAGAGCAGCGAACCAGATGGTTGCAATATCTTAAATCGCCCTTGGCGATAAGAATTCCGGTCTGGAACCCTCAATCGTTTTTACGTCGCACACAAGGACTAGCGCCGCTGATATTCAATCGTTGGTTTGCAATGCTATGGTTATTTATAGTTATTGCTGCGCTAATTCAGGTCGCTATGCATTGGCCAGCGCTTAGCGCAAACTTTACTGATCAGGCTTTTTCTGTGGGTAACTGGTTAGCGCTTGCGGTTATTTATCCTTTTGTAAAATTGTTTCATGAATTTGCTCACGCCTATGCGGTAAAGCGTTGGGGCGGCGACGTACATGAAATGGGTTTTATGTTTTTGGTGTTGGTGCCGGTTCCTTACGTTGATGCATCCGCCTCTGCTTTGTTTCGCAATAAATATCATCGCATGATGGTTTCGGCATCGGGGATGATTGCCGAATTATTACTCGCAGCAATTGCCACATTGATATGGGTGCAGGCCGAGCCGGGTTTGTTTCGGGCCTTATTATTTAATGTGATGTTATTGGGTGGCGTATCAACATTATTTTTTAATGGTAACCCTTTATTACGCTTTGATGCTTACTATGTACTGGCCGACTGGTTAGAGTTGCCGAATCTAGGTAAGCGGGCTAATCAATACCTTGGTTATATTGTAAAAAAATATATGCTGCGGCAACGTGAAACCTCGCCTAGTGGCTCACATAGAGAAAGCCTTTGGTTATTCTTCTACAGTATTGCTGCATTCTTTTATCGCTTGTTTGTGATGATGGGTATTGCCTTTTATGTTGCTAGCGAGCTGTTTTTTATTGGCGTGATGCTTGCGTTTTGGTCGCTGTATCAATCCTTACTAGCGCCATTAATTAATATTATTAAATCCATTTGGCCGGAATCTCTTATGCGTAATTATCGTAGTCGCTTGGTACTCACTACTAGTGGTTTTTTACTTGCCGGGTATCTGTTGCTATTTGTGCTGGCCTTACCCAGCTTTACTGTTGCACAGGGCGTTTATTGGGCACCTGATGAGTCTCAATTGCATGCCGGTGCCGATTGTTTTGTTAATGACGTATTGGTTACCCAAGGGCAATGGGTTGAGCAGGGAGATGCTATTTTGCAATGTGATTCCATTGTGCTTCGCAGTCAGTCGCGAGTAATCAAGCTGCGCTTGGATGAAATGCAAATGCAACGCCGTGCGGTATTAGGTGAGGATGTTGTTGAAGCCTCAGTACTTAGTGATGAAATTGGTCGTTTAAAGGTGGAGCAGGCATTAATTAAGCAGCGTTTGGATGCCTTGCTTATTAGCAGTCCGGTTGCGGGTTATGTACAACTGGCTAATCTTGCCGATTTAAAATCGCGTTATTTGCAGCGGGGTATTTATTTAGGTTACATCAGTCAACGTAATCTTAATACCGTACGGGTAGTAGTGTCGCAGCAATCCATTGCTAAGGTACGGGGTGATACCGTTAGCATTGAAGTCCGTTCTGCCAGTGGTTTTAGCGATATTTCTCAGAGCCTAAAATTACGTGAGGTACCAGCGGCTAATAAAACCATTTTGTCATCGGCGCTAACTTTGGAAGGGGGTGGCACTATAGCTGTTGACCCGGCATCGGCTGATCAAGCACAGGCGCTGGATAATTGGTTTCAGTTTGAATTACTGTTGCCAGCAGAAGCCAATGGTTTTGTAGGTGAGCGGGTGTATGCCCGTTTTTCGCATAGTGCTGAACCTTTGGGCATCCGTATGTGGCGAGCTATTCGTTTATTGTTTTTAGAAACGCTAGCAATCTAGCGATAGAGTGCAGAACTGCGATGACTACTAGCGAGCTAGACACAGGAGATCTTAAGCAAGCGGATACTTCCGGCAATAAGGTTAATTTCCGCAGTTTAAGCCAATCACTTTTTAAATCCTCCGATCATGCTGCGCGAGTAGAGTTGGAGGATCGCAATCCCGGTGGCTTGGATCGGTTTGTCACGGCGGTATTTGGCAAAGTTACTGGGCCTATCGCTTCGCGTTTAGCACCTTATCAACGCTTTGTACCCATGGTTTATCAACAGCAAGAAAAAGTTAAGCACTTAAGTGATAAACGGCTACGCGATATGGCGATGCAGCAACGGCTGATACTTCGTCGTTATGGTATTGATTCAGACCCGCATGTCGCCACGGCCTTTGCCTTAGTGCGCGAAGCCGCTGGTCGCAGTATAGGTATGAGCCACTTTGATAGCCAAATTATTGGTGGTCGAGTATTGTTAGCTGGCAAAGTTGCCGAAATGGCAACCGGTGAAGGTAAAACGCTTACCGCGACCTTGGCTGCTGCCACAGCTGCCATGGCAGGTTTGCCTACCCATGTAGTCACGGCTAACGATTATCTTGCGGTGCGCGACTGTGAAGAAATGGCACCAGTTTATCGCTTGCTGGGTTTGTCGGTGGGTAATGTCTCAAAAGATACCCCTCAAGATAGCCGCCGTGAACAGTACAATTGCGATATTACCTACTGCACCAATAAGGATGTTGCCTTTGATTATTTGCGTGACACCATTACTTTAGATAATGATTACAGCAATATAACATTGCAGACCGAACACTTATTTCAGCAAGGCAGTCGTCAACGGCGTTTGCATTTACGCGGCTTGCACTTTGCCATTATTGACGAAGCAGACAGTGTATTAATTGATGATGCTCGCACGCCGCTAATTATTTCTGCCAATCGCGGTGGTGAACGTGAAGAGCAATTTTTACGTGAAGCCTATAGTGTTGCTGAGGAGCTAGAGCTTGATCAGGATTATTTACTTGACGCACAACTCAAGTCGATTTTTATTACTGACCAAGGAAGTGAAGCTTTAGCTGCTAAGACTGCGAAATTAGGCCCCTTATGGTTAGGTCGAATTCGTCGTGAAGAAGCCGTTCGCCAAGCCTTAGCGGTTAAATATTTTTATACCAAAGACAATCAATACGTTGTGGTTGATAAAAAAATTCAAATTGTTGATGAAAATACTGGGCGGATATTACCCGATAGAAGTTGGGAGCGCGGCTTACACCAGTTGGTAGAAATCAAAGAGGGCTGTGAAGTTTCCAAACAGCGCGAGACCTTAGCGCGTATTAGTTACCAGCGATTTTTTAGGCGCTATTTAAGATTGGCAGGCATGACCGGCACGGCGCGTGAGGTGCGGCCTGAATTATGGAACGTCTATCGACTGCGGTCGGTCAGTGTGCCTACCCACAAGGCTTTGCAGCGACTTATATTGCCAACTAAAGTGGTGGTTGATGATCAGCTTCATTTGCAATCAATTTTATCGGCGGTGCGAGAGGTTTACGCGCAAGGGCGGCCAATCTTAATTGGCACCGCAACTGTGGCAGCGTCGGAGCAAATTAGTCAGGGGCTTACTGAACAAGGTATTAGTAATCAGTTATTAAACGCCAAGCAAGACAGTATTGAAGCGCAGATAATTGCTTCAGCAGCCTCCAAGGGGCAGATTACCGTAGCAACCCAAATGGCGGGTCGTGGTACAGATATTAAGCTATCGCGCGAGGTAGAGCAGCTTGGCGGCTTGCACGTTATTCTTACCCAGCATTATGATGCAGGGCGTATCGATCGTCAGTTGGCTGGGCGTTGCGCGCGTATGGGTGATAATGGCAGCTACCAGCAAATTTTAAGCTTAACGCATATTGATGGTCGTTATAGTGATTTACAATGGCTGGCTCGCGCAGCAACGCCCTTGTTAAGGACCGGTCATTCTATGTTTATGCGATTGGCTTCATACCTACTGCTATTAGAGCAGCGTCGAACCGAAAAATATCACGCACGTGTTCGCGACGCAGTATTTAAGCAAGATGAAAGACAACGCGATTTACTTGCCGTATCGGGTCGTTCTGAATAGTAAGTCGGGTATTAAAATAGTTGAATTTACGGCGACAGGCAAAATAAATTTTAGGAATTTTAATAATGAAGTTAAGCTATTTTATTTTTTTAATCGTGTTGGCATTGCTAGCAATATTTTCAGTCCGCGCAAAAGCTGCGGAAAACATTTCTGGTGGCACTGAATCGTCGTTAGCTTTTACCACCTCGGATAAAGTGATGGATTGTTTGGTTGAACCGAATAAATCCTTGGATATATCCAGCCCGGTCGAAGGTGTGGTTGCCAAGGTGTTGGTTGAGCGAGGCGACACAGTAAAAAAAGGTCAGATATTAATGGAATTAGAATCCTCGGTAGAGCGAGCGGTATTGTCATTGGCGCGAGAGCGATCCGAGTTTGCTGAGCGAACCTTAAGTCGCAATGACAATGTCGCCGGCGTCATGTCCTCACAAGAGAAAGACGAAATCATTACCGACGCTAAAGTGGCCAAGCTCGAAGTACAAGAAGCTGAAATGCGGTTGGATATGAAAAAAATCAAAAGCCCTATCGATGGATTGGTAGTAGAGCGCATGCGTGCAGAAGGTGAGTATGTGTCGGAAGAGCCGGTGTTCTCGATTATCAGTATTGACCCAATTTTTGTCGAAGTTATTGCCTCAACTGAGTCATTTGGCATTGCTAAGTATGGTGATAAGGTGATGGTGGTGCCTGAGCAACCTATTGGCGGTCGTTACGAAGCGCTGGTCACTAAAGTTGATTCAGTGATGGATAGCGCATCTGGCACATTTAGAATTCGACTGGAGATCCCGAATTCTGATTATGCTTTGCCCTCAGGGTTAAAGTGTGTCGTAGAATTTTAGGCTGTTTAGTTTATTTGAAAAAATCCATCTTAAAATACTATTACGGCGAGCTTAACTGGTCAGCGCAGCAGCTTGAGCTTGTCGCTAGCAATATTAATAATTCCCGATAGCTAAAACTCTGTGGCTTATTTCCTTAGTAATTATTTGCGCTGGGGTTTACATTGTCCATAACGTCTAAAGTGATAACCGCGGATGCCATCTCTACAGCGTGATTGCTCTAATCATGCGATTCATCCGGCTTAGCTAACTCTCTTTTTATTGACCATGGAACTGCTGCCGTGAAAGATATTGATATGATTCAAGACCTACCTTCCGTCACTGGCCACTCTGATTCAGATTCAACTGCCGGGAACAAAAAAAAGCCCAAGCAAAAGCCAATAAAGCTTTTTGAAGCCGCTTTGGCGCAAATCCAAAAGGCCGCCTCGCTTATAGAGCTTGATCCTGAGTATATGGCGATTCTTTCCCAGCCGCAGAATGAGGTGATTGTTAACTTCCCGGTGCGCATGGACAGCGGCCATTTACAAATGTTTACTGGTTATAGAATTCAGCACAATAATATTCTTGGGCCATATAAAGGCGGTTTGCGGTTTCACCCAGCGGTTGATCTCGATGAGGTCAAAGCGCTTGCGGCGTGGATGACCTTTAAAAGTGCCTTGGTAGGTATTCCATTTGGAGGCGCTAAAGGTGGGGTAACGATTGATCCGAATAAATATTCCGAAGCCGAGATTTGTCGAATTGTGCGGCGTTTTACTCATGCGCTTTCATACAATATCGGTCCTGAGCACGATATTCCCGCGCCAGATGTTGGTACTAATAGCCAAACCATGGATTGGATTATGGATACCTATGCCAATACCAACTCGCCATCGGCACGGCAGGCGGTAAAGGGTGTAGTTACCGGTAAGTCGGTAGAGTGCGGTGGCTCAATCAGCCGTGAAGCGGCAACCGGGCAGGGCGTGCTCTATTGCTTACGGCATTGGTGCGGCCAAAATGAGGTGACGTTAGATAGCCTAAGTGTTGGCGTTCAAGGGCTAGGTAATGTGGGAGGGCATTTTATGCGTTTAGCCTGTGAGGCTGGCTGTAAGATTCGCGTCGTCGGTGATCATCATGCCACGATTAAAAATGCTGAGGGCTTGGATGTTGCCGATGTACTGGCTTGGGTTAAAGAAAACGGTAGCTTAAAAGATTATCCCGGCGCTGAGCATATTGATAGTGATGCTTTATTTGCTGAGCCGGTTGATGTCTTTGTACCGGCGGCCCTGGAAAACCAAATCAATCTTAGCCGCGCTAAAACGATGCAATGCCAACTGATTATTGAAGCGGCAAACGGCCCGACAACCTCAGAGGCCGAACAGCTACTACTGGATCGCGGCGTTGAAATCGTACCTGATATCCTAGCGAACTCCGGCGGTGTTATTGTTTCTTACTTTGAGTGGCTGCAAAATAAATCCGCTCATTACTGGGCTGCTGATGATATTCAGCATGAGTTGCGCTCTCTTATCTGGGGCGCTTACGATCAGGTGATTAGTTGCCGCGAACGTTTGCATTCCACTACTCGTGAGGCCGCTTACGCCGTTGCCTTGTATCGTTTACGTGAAGTCTATGACCGGCGGGGTATCTTTCCATAGTCGGGCGTCTAGGTAGTTTTACAGTCTTTTTTGCACCTTGCTTATAGCTTTTACTTATTGGTTTTACTTGAGCGTTTCGCTAGCTCTATGCTTAAAGCCTTGTTCTATAAGCATGCCAGCCTTTTTTTCAAATATTTCAGTCCGTTTAAGCTGCTTGCCATCCGGCAAGCAGGGATTGATATCGCGATGTTTCCACAAACTAATTATAAATAACTGCAAATACTAGGTGGGGTTTTTGCTCCGCTAAGCGTCTTATTAAATATAGGCCCCAAATACCAATTTTTCTGTCCTGATATGCTAAGTGCAAAATCGGTTTGCTGGCGCTAAAGATTCAGGGTAGTCAGAAATAATATATAAAAAACAAAGAGATAACGCGAAGCTTAAGTTGAATTACGCGGCCTGATTTTGTTGGGGTTTTTTATAATTAATGAACAGTTACTTATTAGTAACTCATTGCTTAATAGGTAGTGATCAACGCGTCAGCGCGTACTCAATGAGCGCTTAATGTTTTTTCTGCAATTAAGCCTTAGTCGATATGCGGTGAGTTAAGCAGTTGAGTATTTGTCGGTGGTAGGTTCGTTTAGGGCAAAAGGGTAACGATAATGACAAGCTCATCAAGTAGCAGTATTAAATACAGTCGGCACGGTAGGAAAAAAAGTGCAGCCATTTGAAAGCCGCGTTAGCGCGTGTTACATCAAGGGATATCTACGCGGCGCAGTTAAGCGAGGCTACGATCCGCAAGATATTCTCGAGAAAGCTGGTATTCCGCGTTCGGCTTATACGAACTCGCGGGCGTTAATTGATGGCGAGCAATTGCAAAGGTTGATTTTAACCATTCGTAAAGTGATGAACGATCATTATCTTGGTTTTCTTGAGGTGCCCGGTAAGTTGGCTATGGATTTACACTCGGGTTTGTCGGCATTACAGGGCGAGACTTTAGGTCAGGCAATTCGATCCTTAAGTGATTTTATTAACGCCGTACGTAACGACGAAGCGAGAGAACTGGTGCTGGGCGAACTCAGCGATGAGGCTAAACTGACCTATCGCTTCTCCGGTATGGTTAGTGGTGTAGATGAGCATCTGCTATACCTCTATCGTCTTTATTGGGGCTATCGATTTTACTGCTGGCTGGTTGGTCAGCAACTGAAACTAACGCGAGTATCATTTAGCTCACCGCGGCCCGCCAATTGTTTTGACTATGCCCATGGCTTCGGTTGCGAAATCTTATTTGATCAGCCGGACAATTCATTTTCATTCGAGCAATCCTATCTTGTGTTGCCTATTGTACGCAGCAAAATAGCTTTGTTAGAAGGTGATTACCCCGATAACTTTCCCGACTGGTTTACCGTGCCGGGTCATGATCAAAGTATTGCTAATCAAGTTGAGCAAATTCTAATAGAGTTACGTGATGATGGCTTATTTACGCCATCGATAGACTTGGTTGCCAGCATTATGGTGATGGGACGTAGGACTTTATCGCGCAAGCTATCCAAAGAAAGAACTTCGTTCCAAAAGATCAAAACCAAGGTTCGGCGCGATTTGGCGAAGAAATATTTATTAAATAGTGATATTAGTATTGCCGGTATCGCGTCCAAGGTCGGCTTTGCTGAGCCCTGCGATTTTACCCGGGCGTTTACCCGCTGGGAGGGTAGTACGCCGACCTCTTATCGTGAGAAGCAGTTGAGAGGCGATATTTATTAATCCGAATCCTGCGTTTGTGTGCAAGCAAGGTGGTAAAAAATGCTAAGTCCTTTGGCACGTTCGGCTATGGCTATCGACTGATTTGTCTTTCAGAATTCGCTTTGCCAAGTGGCAAGCCGCAGTCAATTGCTTGCCAAATGAAGTATTTAACCGCCACTTTTTTAGCTTCACTTTGCTTGTTGCCGTTGCTGAAAAAAACGAATATCGTAAAAGTAGTCGTAGCCATCAGCGGTAAACGCAGTCGCAAAGAATTATTGTAAAACACCTTAGAGTATTCAGTAGCAAATCATTCGGGTAATTAACTTAAGCTGCTTGATTAGTCAGCCGCTTAGCCAATTGCCCGATTTTTTATTTGAGTTTTTTTATTCGATTGTAAAAGTCAGCAACTCAAGTTATCGGCTCAGGTTATCAACCCAAGCTATCAAGTAAGGAGATTATTATGCGCATCGGCGTACCCAAAGAGATTAAAAACCACGAATATCGTGTTGGGCTGACACCAGTCAGCGCGAGAGCGCTTGTCCGTCAAGGTCATGAAGTGAGCGTTGAAACGAGTGCGGGAATGGGTATTGGTATTAGCGATGCCGATTATGAAAAAGTTGGCGCGCGTATCATTAATACAGCCGGTGAGATCTTTGACGACAGTGAAATGATCGTAAAGGTTAAAGAGCCACAACCGGATGAGTGTCGTATGCTGCGTAAAGGCCAAATACTGTTTGCCTATTTGCATTTGGCGCCCGATCCCGTCCAAGCTGAGCTGCTATTAGCCTCGGGTGTGTCGGCCATCGCCTATGACACAGTCACCTGTGATGACCACTCATTGCCGCTGTTAGCGCCCATGAGCGAAATTGCCGGGCGCTTATCGATTCAGGCCGGTGCGCATTGTCTTGAAAAAGCCCAGGGCGGTAACGGTACATTGTTAGGTGGCGTTCCCGGTGTTGCGCCAGCCAAGGTATTGATTATTGGTGGCGGTGTGGTGGGTTATCATGCGGCGTATATTGCGCGGGGTATGGGGGCCGACGTTACTTTACTTGATCGCGCCATTCCACGTTTGCGCGAACTTAATGCCAATTTCCATGGCAGTATTCATTGTCTATATTCTACCGATGAAGCCATTGAGGCGCAGGTAATGGAAGCAGACTTGGTGGTTGGTGCAGTATTGCTGCCCGGCGCTGCGGCCCCCAGATTACTTACCCACGAATTGATTCGTCGTATGCGTAAGGGGGCATTGGTGGTTGATCTTGCGATTGATCAAGGCGGCTGTTTTGAAACCTCAAAAGCAACAACACATCAGGAGCCTACTTTCATTGTGGATGACGTGGTCCATTACTGTGTCGCCAATATGCCCGGCGCGGTACCTAGAACATCGACCTTCGCGCTAAATAACGCTACCTTACCGTTTACAATATCACTCGCGAATAAGGGTTTAAATCGTGCGCTAAATGATATTCCTGATTTAGCCAATGGATTAAATGTTCACGCCGGTAAAGTGACGCACAGGGCGGTGGCTTCGGCACTAAATTACGATTACACTCCAGCTTTGGAGGCGGTTGCTGCTTAACTTGCTTGACGTTGCGTAAGCCTAGTACGCTAGCTAATGTCCTAGAGCGGGAAAAACATGGTCAGCAAAAACGCAGGCAAACGTGTCACAAAAATACGCAGCTAAGCAGGTGATTGCT
>CAJQQO010000221.1 GCA_905480475.1 uncultured Pseudomonadales bacterium
ATACATACCAAAGACCGACGCACCACCCCATGTCCACGAACCTTCCATTGGGTAAATAAAGCCCGTCATCACGACTGCAAACGCTAGGAAAGACCAAAGCTTCATACGCTCAGCAACCGCGCCCGAAACAATTGACATTGCCGTTGCAACAAAAACTACTTGGAAGAAGAAATCTGCCGAAGGCGCGTAGGTTGCGGGCTCTTCCGCACCAGCAACTCCGTCACCAACAATACCGCTTAGAAACATCACAAAATCACCACCACCGTACATGATTGAGTAACCACAAATCATGTACATGGTACTGGCGACCGCATAAAGCGCGACGTTTTTGGTCAGAATCTCGGTTGTGTTTTTTCCTCGCACCAAGCCCGCTTCGAGCATTGCGAAACCTGCTGCCATCCACATAACCAGCGCGCCACAAATTAAGAAATAAAATGTGTCCAAGGCGTACTGGAGTTCAAAAATGTTGTTTTCCACTGTTATTTACCTCTCGATAACTTTTTTTAATCCGATGTGCTCATCGATAACCTGACATTAGCCAATGGTTAAAGCGCTTCATCACCTGTTTCACCGGTACGGATACGAATCGCTTGCTCAATACTGGTTAAGAAAATTTTGCCGTCACCAATCTTTCCGGTGTTAGCCGCTTTGCTAATTGCCTCTATTACCTGATCGGCAATATCGTCAGTGATTGCCGCTTCGATTTTGACCTTCGGCAAAAAGTCCACCACGTATTCCGCACCTCGATACAGTTCGGTGTGGCCTTTTTGTCGACCAAAACCTTTAACTTCAGTCACGGTGATGCCTTGAACGCCGATATCCGACAATGCTTGCCTTACGTCATCCAGCTTGAAAGGCTTAACAATTGCAGTAATCAATTTCATGTGAGTTCCCCATTTATTAACGAATCCAGCATTGAGTCTTACGCGACCTATTTTTTTAGTCCGAAAAAATAAATTCGTTAACCTTGAGATAGCACTCACCGTGCCAGATCATTTTTTTATATAGAAAACAGTGGCTTGTGGATTTTTATTGATATTTTTCAAAATTTTTACGCTGAAATAAGCGTTAAGCGCACCAGTGCGGTGCAAAGACAATCCGTCTTAGTGCGCTTATCGAAAACCCAGCAAACACTCCAGTAAGCACTATTGAAAATAGCGTTTTAATAAGCGCCGCTGTGCTTTAGCCTGCATGTCTATCGAGGGAATCTATAGCGGGGGCCTATTGCGAGAAAATCGGCACTGGCAGATAATGTCGACGATGTATTGCTAATAAAGCAGTGCGCTAAAACCAAGCATGACATTAAATATGACTGAAAAATTTGCAGTAAGTGACTTACTCAAACAAGCGGCCAGCTTATTACCCGAGAGCGCAGCCAACTTTCGCGCTGAGTTTGAAGAAAACTTGCGGCCATTAGTTGAAGCCAGCTTTAGTAAACTCGATTTAGTCACTCGTGAAGAGTTCGACCGGCATTTAGCTTTGCTAGAAAGATTACAGGAAAAAACAGCAGGATTAGAAGCGGAGCTTAAAGCGATTAAAGACTCATCGACAGACTAGCTTCTATATCGCAGGCTTTAACCAGACAGCCCTTACATTTAACAAAGGACTTAATCTCAGGATTGATTTTAAGCCAGTAAAAAACTTTCACTCGATAGACCATTTCAAGGATGAAATATTATGGCACTCGCACTTACTCTATCTCGCGCCAACCTCGGCATCGACGCTCCACTCGTCAGCGTAGAAACCCATCTCTCCAATGGCTTACCGGCTTTTATTATTGTTGGCTTACCCGAAGCTGCGGTGAGAGAAAGCCGTGACCGGGTACGTAGCGCTATTATTAATTCGCATTTTGATTTTCCTTCGCGACGAATCACCATTAATTTAGCCCCCGCCGATTTACCTAAAGAAGGCAGTCGCTTCGATTTAGCTATTGCCTTAGGTATTCTCGCCGCCTCGGAACAAATCCCCAAAGACCATTTACAAGATTATGAATTTATCGGCGAGCTATCACTGTCCGGCGAATTGCGTCATGCCGCGGGATTATTACCCGCACTAATAGCCGCAGAACAAAAACGTATTTCCTTTGTTCCCGCTGCCAATATAGACGAGGCCGCATTGCCGATTAAATCAAAAACGATTGTTGCGCATCATATATTGGAAGTGTGTGCCCACCTTAATGACAATAAACCCTTGCAACTCACTGTTAAAAAACGTCCGACACCCAAGCAATCTAACATTTTGGATATGGCTGATATCGCCGGACAACTGCAAGCACGGCGAGCATTGGAAATTGCCGCAGCCGGTGGACACAATATTATTTTTATTGGCCCGCCCGGTACCGGTAAAACTATGTTGGCATCAAGGCTTATTAGTATTTCACCCCCCTTAAGTGAAGCATCAGCGATTGAAGTGGCGGCCATTAACTCATTGGTGGGTAAAGAAAATAGTATTGATAGCTGGCGGCAACGGCCGTTTAGAAATCCACACCATACCGCCTCGGCAATTGCTATGGTCGGCGGTGGTAGCAATCCTAAACCCGGTGAGATTTCTTTGGCGCATAAAGGTATTTTATTTTTAGACGAGTTGGCGGAGTTTGACCGCAAAGTATTGGAAGTATTACGTGAACCATTAGAGTCCGGAAAAATAACTATTTCACGGGCAACCCAGCAAGTTGAATATCCAGCAAAGTTTCAATTAGTTGCGGCGATGAATCCCTGCCCCTGTGGTTTTTATGGTAATGCCTACGACAATGCCAGACAAAGTTGCAGTTGCTCGCCGGTACAAATCCAGCGCTATCGCGCCAAACTCTCTGGCCCATTACTCGATCGTATCGATTTACATGTGAGCGTTTGCCGTCTTCCAGCCAAGATGATGGCAAAGAAAGCTAGCGTCAATGAATCCAGTGCGGATATTCGTAGCCGGGTAATTAAAGCCCAGCAACTGCAAGCAAGAAACCGAGGAAAGATTAATGCTCAGCTGTCGGCAAGAGAATTAATTGATGATGCATGGGTAGCAAGCGAAGCGATTGATTGCTTAGGTGCGGCAATCGAAAAATTAGGTTTATCTGCGCGCGCGTTTCATCGCCTGTTACGGATAGGAAGAACCATAGCGGATCTTGAGCTTGTAAAGGACGATAAAGTCAAACCATCGGATAAATCAGCGGTGAAAATCCAGCACGTTAAAGAAGCGCTGGCTTACCGGCAACTGGATAAGAAAATTTAGTATTTGTACAACGAGCGAGAATGTGTCGTAATAAGGAAATATTTTTAGCTAGGAAGGATGCAATGAATAAGTTATTTATCAACGACCGATAGATAACTCCGTCTTGATGTTGCACCTTCACTATTTAATAAGCGAGTAAACTCGTCAAAGGTTAGCGGCTCGCTATAAAAGAAGCCCTGCAAATGATCGCAACGGTTTTCAATTAAGAAAGCTTTTTGCTCTTCGGTCTCGACACCTTCGGCAACCACTTTTAACTCTAAGCCATGGGCGAGATAAATCATCGCTCTTACGACATTAGCGCTGTCATCATCGGTAGTAACTTTTTGCACATGACTGGAATCGAGTTTTAATGTGGTGATCGGCAGGCGCTGCAATTGTGGCAATGACGAAAAGCCGGTACCAAAATCATCTAGCGCAAATCGAATACCTTGCTTTTCTAATACCGTCATATCATCGGCAATCACGGCTAGGTTAGCGACGATATCGGATTCTGCCAATTCAAACTCAAAACGATTACCGGCAACATTACTGCTGCTGAGTATCGATTCAATCGTGCTAACAAAATTCGGCGCAATAAATTGTTCTTGCGAGACATTCATGGAGATACGCAGCGGCGCGATGCCCATGTCGTCCATTTGATTAATATAAGAACATAAGCGATTTAACACCCAATAACCCATCGGCACCATCAAGCCCACTTGTCGAGCGGTGCTGATAAAGTCCTTGGGTAACAACATGCCACGCTCAGGATGTGCCCAGCGCAATAACGCCTCTACGCCGACAATTTTGCCCGTGCGCAAAGACACACGCGGCTGAAAGTACATCGCCAGCTCATCGTTATTAATCGCCGCGCGCAATTCAATATCCATACGATTCTGATCAACCGCTTCGCTGCTCATTTTGGCAGTGAAGAATCGGTAGTTGGAACCTTGTGTTGCTTTAGCTTCGTACATCGCCATATCGGCATGTTTAAGCAATGTAGTCGCATCTCGACCCGCTTCGGGATAAACCGCGATACCAATACTGCTGCCAACATGCATTTGCTGACCGTTGATATTAAACGGCTCGGCAATCACATCGATTATTTTTTGTGCAATCGTAATGGTGTCATTGGTTGAATTGACCTTCTCCAATAACACGGTAAATTCATCACCGCCAATGCGGGCAACCGAGTCAGTGCGGCGAATGCATTGATTCAGTCTTGCGGCGATACCTTGTACCAATTTGTCGCCGACATCATGACCGTGGGTATCGTTGACCGATTTAAAACCATCAAGATCAACATATAACAACGCAAATGGCGTATCACCACGCTCGGCACGCTGCAAAGCGCGATCTAGGCGGTCATTAAATAACAAGCGATTGGGTATTCCGGTTAAAGAATCATAGTGAGCCAAGCGGGCCAGTTCAGTTTCGGCTCGTTTTCGGTCTATCGCATAGCGAATAGTCCGCTCAATAGACGCGATATCGAGACGGTCCTTAACCAAATAATCGGCGGCACCGGCTTTAATGGCGGCACGATCAAGCTCGGGATTCACTTTCGCGGTCAAACAAAGAATGGGGGTAGTGCAACCATGTGTGCTTGCGGAGCGAAGTAACTCTTCACACACATCGGGAGCGTGCTCGTAATCGAGCAAAATAATATCGTGAATGGGGGCAAGCATGGCCTCTAACGCGTAAGCATAATCAGCACACCACGTCATTTCATAATCGGACACAGCAACGGCATCAAGCAACTTTGCCATTTGCACATATTGATCGCGGTTAGCGTTGATCAATAAGGTCCGAATTACGGTTTTTTGCATAGAGGGTATTCCACTTAACGTCTACAACGTTATCGCTATGTGTTTAGCGTATCCTTGGCGTTGTTAAAACTAAGTTATAGCGAATATATAGCTTAGTTATCGTCTGGCTATAACCGGACAGCTTGCAAATGCTGACCATTCCGCTGGCACAACCATTTTGAACTTAGCGCCTAACATGACTAGCACTTAAGGCTAGGTCAAAAAGTGCATTCTCGCCATTAACATGGGCGTGCTTTTTCGGGTATTTTTACTAGCCAAAAAACCTCAACAGCCATTAACAAAAACCAGTAACCGCACTAGCTAAAAACATTCAGCACTGCGATTAATAGCGATATAAATATCGTCTATTAACACTGCACACAGGCAATGCCTGATAAACTATGCGATCGCTACTGTTGTCTCGCGTTAAATCCATTCTGAATAACACATTTGCTAAGTTTTTCAGTCACGATCTTATCGAGCTGTAGATTATCTTCGTTGATTGCCATCACAGATAAGCGGTAGCAATCGAACTTAGCGACAATGTTTAAACCCGTATGTTTTAAATCTTAGTGTTTTAACTGCCAGAGTTTTAAACATCAATGCTTCAAATGTAAGAGTTAGTAACATCAGCAGCGGCAAAACAATAAGCCAACCGGCAACCCATTTTTACGCAGGCAGACAAAAGCACATCAACACGCATCCTTCTTCAGTCAACACTTCCGAACTGCTCGCCGGTCTTAACCCAGCGCAAAAAGAAGCAGTTAAATATATCGATGGCCCACTACTGGTCTTAGCGGGTGCTGGCAGTGGCAAAACCAGTGTGATTACTCGCAAGATTGCTTATCTTATTCAGGCCTGTGGTTATCGTGCCCACCATATAGCGGCCGTGACCTTTACCAACAAAGCCGCGCGTGAAATGAAACAGCGGGTTGGCAGCTTGCTGCAAGGCAGTCCCAGCCGTGGCCTTACCGTGTGTACCTTTCACCATCTTGGTTTAAAAATCATCCAACGCGAAGCGCAGGCGCTGGGTCGAAAATCCGGCTTTTCAATTTTTGATGATCAGGATTCCAAAGCATTACTAAAAGATTTACTGCTCGATCATAGCGATGCGGCGGCAAATCTGGTTGATATCTGTCAACAACAAATCTCTAATTGGAAAAACAGCTGCCTATCGCCTGCGGCCGTTGTTGGCACCGCTGAAAGCCCTCAAGAAGAACGGATTGTAGAGCTATATCGTCGCTATGAGCAAGCACTTACTTCCTACAACGCTGTTGACTTTGATGACCTGATAACCCTGCCGGTACAACTGCTTGAAAGTAATGAGCAAGTTCGCGAACGCTGGCAAAATAAGATTCGCTATCTGCTGGTCGATGAGTATCAGGATACCAATACCAGCCAGTATCGGCTGGTGCAGCTGATTGTCGGAAATCGCGGCAAGCTCACGGTGGTTGGTGATGATGATCAATCGATATACTCTTGGCGCGGCGCTAACCCTGAAAACCTGGTTCAGCTCGAAGCCGACTTTATGGGCCTAAAGGTCGTTAAGCTAGAACAGAACTACCGCTCCACCAATCGAATCTTACGCGCGGCGAATACCTTAATCGACAACAATCCGCATATTTATGACAAGAAGCTTTGGAGTGAAAAAGGCTTGGGCGACACCATTCAGGTGGTCCAAGTCAGTAATGAAGAGGCCGAGACCGAGCGCATAGCTAATCAGATTATTGAGCAAAAATTGCAACGCGGCGCCCGCTTTAAGGATTTTGCTGTGCTGGTCCGCAGCAACCATCAATCTCGCTTGCTGGAACTCAAGCTACAAGCCAAACAGGTGCCCTACCATTTGACCGGTGGCACCTCGTTTTTTGCTCGCGGTGAAATTAAAGACATTATGGGTTATTTGCGCGTGCTGGTTAATCCCGATGATGACTCGGCATTTTTGCGAATCGTCAATGTGCCGCGCCGCAAAATTGGTATCAGCACACTAGAAACATTGGGGCAGTACTCCACCGAGCGAAACTGCAGTCTATTTGCCGCGATCGGCGAGCTGGGTTTGCAGCAACGGATGCCCGAAGCCAACTATACCCGATTACAAAAACTGGGCGACTGGTTTAAAGCCCTGCAGCGCCGGGTTGATAATGGCTATGCCATGCAAGCCGTGCGCGAAATGGTCGACGATATTGACTATCTCGGCTGGCTGCATCAAAACAGTAGTAGCACCGCGGTGGCGGAACGGCGAATGGAAAACGTACACTTTTTACTAACGTCGGTTGCTAAGGGATTGCTTCCTAAAGGATCAAGCACAGCTAGCCGCGAGACCGATGACGAAGAAGCTTTAGCGGATCGCAGTGCAATTGTGGAAGATGAGGATATCGAAGACGAAGAGCAATCAAGTCTTGAGGAGGTCATTAAAAAACTTTTGCTGCGCGATTTATTGGATCAACAATCCGAAGAGCAGGCCGATGACAAAGCCCAAATTATGACCCTACATGCATCCAAAGGTCTGGAGTTTCCGCATGTCTTTATTATGGGTTTTGAAGAAGACACTTTACCGCATCGCAATAGTGTTGAAGACGACAATATAGAGGAAGAACGGCGACTAGCGTACGTAGGTATTACTCGCGCTCAGCAAACGCTCACCTTAACCATCGCCAGACAAAGAAAACAATTTGGTGAAATGCTGCAATGCCAACCCAGCCGATTTTTAGAAGAGTTGCCTGCCGAAGACCTGCACAGAAATGGTTTTAGCGACGGTGATGACGGTGCGGCTAATGCGGTTAAAGCCAAGCAAACGCTGGATAGTCTTAAGGGTCTATTTGATTAACTCGGTCTTCCTAGCTAACGCTGATTCACTTAAAACTCAGCCAATAAAAAAGCCGCTAGATGCGGCTTTTTTATTGGCTGATATTGCTAGCTAGATAAGTACTTTTAGATAAATGCTTTAAAAGCGACTTATAAACCTTCAATCATATAATCAACCGCAGCTTTAATTTCATCATCTGAACAGCTTGGGCATAAACCTTTTGCTGGCATGCCACCCTTGCCGTTAATTGCATTGGCATAAACTGTATCAAGTCCTTGTGATAAACGGGCAGTCCAATCAGCAGCAACACGGAATTTTGGAGCACCGGCTGCGCCAGATGCGTGACAGGCAAGACAACCTGTATTGTAAACTTCATCGGCCGCTTTTGGTCCGGCAGCGGCAACAGTTAAGGCTTTGGCACAATCTTCGCCTTCAATACATACGGAACCCACTGCTTGAATACGAGAAGCAATACCGTCTTCAACCGATCCGGCCTGTAACATGGTAGAGAATGACGCAGCAACTAATACTAATGCAGCGGCAAATAAACTGGTTTTGGCTTGTACTTTCTTCACGAAACACTCCTCAAGGGTAAACATCATTGCCGGGCTAGCTTAAACCGCCGACTCGGCTTGAACGCGCGCAATTATAGCGATTCAGCAAAGGCTTGAAAGCGCAAATACTGCCACACAACGGCTTATTTTCTATACTTTTTACGGAATTTCACATGCTTCGGATCAATTTGCCGCTAATCAGCCGCGTTAGAAAGATAAATGCCTGCAATCTGCTCGGC
>CAJQQO010000222.1 GCA_905480475.1 uncultured Pseudomonadales bacterium
GGTTTGAAACTGATATGCCTTTGATTAACCGAAGAGATAATCAGCGTATCGATAAGATCGGTGAAAGTATTCTGCGCAGTGAATACAGTTGGCTTGGTGTAAGCAATACAGATTGGCAGTGGTCGATTGAAAGTGCACTTAATACTTTTGATCGGAGTTTACGCGCAAGCAACCAAGGGAATTTGGCTTTTGGTATTGCTGCGTTTGATCAGCAAGAAGCGAATGCCAAAGTTGAAGAGCAGCGCTTTGAAACCAATATTAGTTACGGCCGAGCCTTAAGTGAAAAATTGTCTTTACAGAGTTCTTTGGGGATAGAAAATTCTAATCTGGAACAATCGGGTGATGTTAGCCAAGAGCGAAATTTTACCCGGCAAAAAGGTTTTGTCGGCTTTTCTTATCAGTACAGCGCAGCAACCAATATGAGTTTTAAGTTAGCGCGCAATGTTGGCCAGCTAAGGTTTACCGATTTTATTGCATCAGTTGATTTGGATAGTGGCGATAATAATGCTGGCAACCCGAACTTGGTTCCCCAGCAAGCTTGGCGAGCGGAGGTTTCCATTGACCAAAATCTACGATCATGGGGGGCGTTAACGCTTAAACTTTTCGGTGAGGAAATCGAAGATATTGTTGATCGCATTCCCACTGCTAACGGTGGTGATGCCGTTGGCAATTTGGATAGCGCGCAAAGACTGGGTTTGGAATTTAGTTCAATTATTCAGTTGGCGCCGCTAGGTTGGGAGGGTGCAAGTTTTGAAATTGATGCGATTTACAATCGCAGCAAGCTCGATGATCCGCTTACCGGTAAGACGCGGCGAATTAGCGGTGAATTGATTCATGATATTACCTTTGAATTGCGCCACGATGTGCCGCGCACCGATTGGGCCTATGGCCTTTCATATCGTCTGGAGCGTGACGCAGATACTTTTCGATTAAATCAGGTCGCGACGCTAAGGCGTAATCGCGGACTGGCCTTTCCCTTTATTGAGCATAAAGATTTTTTCGGTTTAACGGCAAGGTTTAAAGTCAGAAATATCGATGATAGAAATGATCAGGAAGAGCGGCGGTTTTATGCTCCGCGTCGTGACGGTATGCTAACAAGGGTTGAGAGTCGCGATAGAGACTTTGGCCGTATATATATTCTCGAGCTATTTGGCTCTTTTTGAGTGGCGAAATTTTTTAAGCAAAGCGAATAATAAAATCGCGCTTAAAAATAGCGGTGTTAGCCAATATCCAGCGCGCGTCCATGGCGTTATATTATTCAGTAAATAAAATTCAGCCGATAATACCGTGCGTTCAAACTGCGGAGTCTTGGCAAGAATTTTTCCGTCGGGGCCTATTACCGCAGAAACGCCATTGCCGGTGCTACGCAAAACATAACGCTGATTTTCTAGGGCACGCATTTGAGCCATTTGCAAATGTTGCAATGGGCCAATCGATGCGCCAAACCAGCTATCGTTGCTAATGGTAATTAAAACATCGCTAATAGCAGCGGCTTTGGCTGCCAAACCGGGGTAAACAATTTCATAACAAATCAGCGGTTTGCTTTGCCAGCCTTGAATACTTAGCGCGGCTTGATCAGGATGTCCTGCGGTCATGCTAGATACCGGTAGCGCAAAAAAATCAAGAATATTAGCTGCGATGGCCGCAAAAGGAATATACTCACCAAAGGGCACCAGATTTTGTTTATGGTAAACGCCGCTGGCATTACCTACCGTAATAACACTGTTATAGCTACTGTCCGAGTGCGTATCTCTAGAGGGAATACCGGTTAACAGCGCCGAGTTGGTTTGTAATGCTCGCGCCTGTATGACCTCAATAAACTCGTTGGCGTATTGGTAGTAGGTGGGGATAGCGGCTTCTGGCCAAATAATTAATTCGCTATCGTTCCAGTGCTGCTCGCTTAAGGCAGCATATAAATCCATAGTGGGCTGCAAGTTTTCGCGCTGCCATTTTTCGTGCTGTGATATATTTGCTTGCACCATACTGACTTTTAGCGGCTTGCTATTGGTTTGTTCGGTCGGACTGGTGGATAGCGGAATTGCGATTAACCAAAGCGTGATCGCTAGTGTTATGGGTGCAGCAGCAGTGCTTAGTTTTTTTCTTGCCGTAATCAATGTGCTTAAGGCCGCACCGCTAAAGCAAATGATAAAACTGATGCCGTAGACGCCAAAAATAGACGCCCAGCTTGCAAGCACGGTTTCGGTTTGGCTATAACCAATAAAAAGCCACGGGAAGCCGGTCAGTAACCAGCTACGCATCCATTCGCCCCAAACCCAAATGGCGGCAAATAATAATATTGTCCAAAGGTTTTGCGCGCGGTTTGGTTTTTGCTTTTGTTCTTGCTTATGGCTACTGGTATTTAGCCAGGCGTAAGCTCCCCAAGTGATTGCGCAGCAAATGGCAAGGCCGCCACAAAATAAAAACGTTAGAAATGCGGCGAGGGGAATCGATGTGTAACCAAATTCATGAATGCTGACGTAAACCCATGAGGCGCCACTGCCAAATAAACCCAAGCCAAATAACCAACCGAGCAGAGCCGCTTGTTTGATCGGGCGGCTTTTATCGCGCTGTTGTAGTAGGGTAAATAATATCGCGGTTGAAATAAGCGCTAGTGGCCAATAATTAAAGGGTGCAAGTGATAGGGTAACTAATACGCCGCTAGTTAATGCACCAATTGCAGGGATTATTTTAGTCATAGCGGCCGGGCTTGTTTTGATAAGAGAGAATCTTTGTTGTTAATTGCTGTCTTTTTTGCCGACAGATTTTTTTTCATCAAAGGTCATTCTAATCGAGTGTAGTCGTCGATTGTCGGCATGAACGATATGAAAGACAAAACCTTCAAAGCTTATTTTTTCATTGCGCGTAGGCAGGCGGCCAAATTTATTTGTGATAATGCCGCCAATAGTGTCGAACTCGTCATCACTAAATTCGGTATTAAAATACTCATTAAAATCGTCGATAGGCGTTAATGCTTTAATCATATAGTTTGATTGTGACATTCGGCGGATATGTGCGTCGTCTGCGGCATCATGCTCGTCTTCTATCTCGCCTACAATTTCTTCCAATACATCTTCAATCGTTACCAAGCCGGCTAGCGTGCCATACTCATCAATAACCAAGGCCATATGATTGCGGTCTTCACGGAATTGTTTTAACAATACATTTAAACGTTTGCTTTCAGGCACAAATACTGCGGGGCGCAACAAGTCGGCAATATATTGTTGTTCACCTTGATTGTTAGACGTCTCTTGCTCGCTTGCATTGTTTTGCAAAATATCTTTTTGATAGATCAGCGGTAATAAATCCTTAACTAATAAGATACCGAGTACTTCATCAATGTTCTCACCTATAACCGGGTAGCGAGAGTGAGCCGATTGAATAATCATTTCCAGGTTTTCTTCAAGCGTATCGCCGGCTTTTAATACTGTCATTTGCGTGCGCGGTATCATTATGTCACGAGCATGCATGCCGGACACTTCAAGCGCACCAGCAATAATTCTTCTTGCCTCGTTATCGATCACCTCGTTTTCGCTAGCGGCATCAACAATGGCAACCATATCCTCAGTGGTTTTTG
>CAJQQO010000223.1 GCA_905480475.1 uncultured Pseudomonadales bacterium
CCATTAACATCGCTGTATCGTTTTTTTTGCAGCTTAAATATTGAATAGTAATTGCGATATCAATTGATCTATAAGCGTAGGATATCAACTTAACAATTAGGCTTGATAAGCGCTTTAAGTAAGAATCAGAATGACATTAGAGGATGCGTGTGAGCACAGTTAATTATTATCTAAATAACCCATTAATTCATAGAGATCGTCAGTTGGCGAATAGCTCATCCGATTGGGTACGCAGTTTTTCTTGCGTGGACATGCGTCCGCTAATTATTTGCCGTGGCCCTATCCGTAAAGAAGTGATGGATGTGCTGGGCGAAATGGGCATCGATGGTTATGGGATATTATTATCTGAAAAAGATTCCATTGTTTATCCTAATGCCTTATCGCCGGAGTTGCGTTTATTAACCGATCCTGACCGAATCCATCGTGTACCCGATTATACTGGCGCGTCAAAAGAAGAGCGTATTCAACGCATTCAACAAATTATTAAAATCGCTAAGCAAAATGGTTATAACTCTATTTTTGCAGGTTACGGTTTTATGGCCGAAGATGAAGAAATGGTGGCTTCCATGGAAGCGGCCGGTCTGAACTTTATTGGACCTTGTTCCGGCACGGTTCATTCGGCTGGTCTTAAGGATGAAGCCAAGCGTACCGCACTTAAAGTTGGCGTTAGTGTGACGCCGGGTATTGATAATGCGACCGCGTTAGCCTTATTAGAGAAACATCCAGATGCTTCGGCGTTAAAGCAGTTGATCGATACGCATAAATTAAATGTTGATCTAAAGAAGTTTGATAGCGATAGCGTGGATTTACTCGCTAAAGCGGACTTAGTCCTTGCGGCGAGTTACGATGCTGGCATTGATATATATACAATTGAAGAGTTGCAAGCGCAGATTGAAAAATGTGTTATCGATATGTATGGCAACTACCCGGAAAATCGTATTCGCTTAAAAGCGATCGGTGGCGGCGGCGGTAAAGGTCAGCGGATTTTACCTGCACCTTCGGCTTATGAAGGTTCTGCTGAAGAAAAAGTTAAAGTAGCCGAAGCAAAGCGCCGGAGCTGGTATTAGAAATTCTTAATGAAGTTAAAACCACCGGTGTAGGTGACAATAAAAATGTCTTGGTGGAATTAAATATTGAGACAACTCGCCATCAAGAAATCCAAGTGGTCGGTAATGGCGAGTGGTGTATTACGCTAGGTGCTCGCGATTGCTCATTACAAATGCACGAACAAAAATTATTAGAAGTTTCTTCAACGGTCGAGTCGATAGCGGCATCTATTGATGTTGCAAAACGTGCGCTGGCTGATGGTCTTTGCAGCGAAGCGGAAGTAGCTACGCTAGAAAACGATTTGACAACGTTAGAAGCAATGGAGTCGGAAGCAGCCACTTTTGGCGAAGCAGTTGGCTTGGACTCGGTATCGACCTTTGAGTGTATTGTCGATCGCGGCAGTCATTTCTTTATGGAAATGAATACTCGAATTCAGGTAGAGCATCGTGTTACCGAACTTTGTTATGGTTTGAAATTTACCAACCCGAATAATAGTAGTGACAGTTTTGTTGTAGAGTCCTTGGTTGAAGCCATGGTGTTATTAGCGCTGCACGGTTCGCGCTTGCCAAAGCCGGAACGGATAATCCGTAAAAACACGTCTGTAGAGGCGCGTTTAAATGCAACAAATTCTGCACTTCAACCGCATGCTGGCGGTTTAATCGGTTGGTGGTCTGAGCCTGTTGAGGGTGAGATTCGCGATGATCAGGGGATATCCTTGCATAACCCCGACACCGATGTATTTATGAAATACAAATTGGCTGGCGCATACGATAGTAATATTGCACTGATTTTAACCCATGGTGATGATCGCTTGGATAGCTTTGAGCGTTTAGCTGAAATATTACGCCGCACCGATTTAATCGGCGAAGATTTATGTACCAACCTTGAATTTCACTACGGTTTAACTAATTGGTTTATTGGCAGCAATGTGCAAGCGCGTCCAACCACCAAATTTATTGTGCCGTATCTAACGGCAGTAGGGCGTTTGAAAGAAGCGGCCAACAATATTGATTTATCTTTTGCATTTAAGGTTATTCGCAATCGTTATCTTGCCAATGTGGGTGATGACAAGGCGCTAGCCGCTTCAACGGCTTTAGTCGTTGATAGAAAGCAATCTTTGTTATTGCGACCGTTACAGCGCTTGCTAGAAGCACCCCATGCTTTGGCCGGTTGGTTAAGTGTTCATCGACAAGACTTTTCTTTCGTTGCTGATAGCGGCAGCGATGGCGCAGCGCTTAAAGTGGTTTGGCAATGCAACCCGGTATCCTTGCTCGACGATATTTATCATTATTTAAATATGGAATATCGTGATGGTCGTCCTGCGCAAGATATTATTTGGGATCACGATTTTAAAATCCTGTTTGATTCCTTACAGTTTTACCATCAATTAGATAAGCAATTAAATGCTGAAACTTTTGTTGAGCTAAACGAATTATTAGCGCAAAGCGCAGCGCCAAACGGCAGTAATATTGATGCAGGGCAATGGCAGGCCATTCAGTCAGCGCACTCTGGATATCAGGCTGCGATGGATATTTTGGCGGTACTACCTTTCCTTGCTGCTAAAACTGATTTCTATGATTTAAAAGTGAATGATGATTTAAGCATAGAAATTCCAGAAAGCTTGCTGGATGAAACTTTACAAAAAGCCATGCAGAAAGTATTGGTGCCACCACCGGCAGCTAAAGGTGATGAAGTGCTTGCTTCATCAGGTGGTATGTTTTATCCACGTGAAGCACCGAGCATGGAAGTCTATATCAACGAAGGTGATCATTTTGAAGCAGGCGATGTGTTATATATCGTAGAAGTGATGAAAATGTTCAATAAAGTTACTGCAACATTTGCCGGTACCATTGAAAAGATCCTTGTCAAAGATGATGGTGTTATTATCTCGAAAGGACAGCCATTGTTTAAAGTGAAACCGGATGAAGAAATTATCATTGAATCGGCAGAGACCATTGCCACTCGCAAGCGAGAGCACACCAATGCGTATTTGCAGACGAATGCTTAAGTTGGCTTTGAAACAACTCGCAATGCTGCAACGGGCTAAGATTCAATAATGACGAAACGCTATTAAATGAACTAGGGATTTAATAGCGTTTTTTTTAAGTTAACACGCAAGCGTTATCAATATGTTTGGCAAATAGGTAGGCTTTAGTATGTCAGGTTCGGAATATAACCCCGCAAAAAAAGATGTTGATCAATGGCGTCAGCTAGCCAATAAACAATTGGAGCGCTCTAAAAAGACGCTTGATGATTTGGTGACATCAACACCAGAGGGGATCGATCTCAATCCGCTTTATACCGCCAAAGATATTGAAGGTCTGGAATTTACCGATTCCATGCCCGGCTTTGAGCCATTTATTCGTGGTCCGCAAGCGACCATGTACGCAGGTCGACCTTGGACGATTCGACAGTACGCGGGGTTTTCTA
>CAJQQO010000224.1 GCA_905480475.1 uncultured Pseudomonadales bacterium
CGTTTATCACTGGAAGGTATTGGCGCGGTATTGCGACGCGATGGCGAACATACGGTAGTTGAGCGACTGATCCCCGCAGGCCCGGCCGACAAACAAGGTGAGTTAAAACCCGCTGATAAAATTATTGCTGTAGGCCAAGGCGACCAAAGCGAGCGCGTTGATGTGATTGGCTGGCGCCTCGATGAAGTTGTTGAACTAATCCGCGGTAAAAAAGATACCACCGTTATTCTAGAGGTACTCTCTGAGGTTTCCCCCAATCCCGATGAAAGCAAGCTCATACAAATTGTTAGAAACACAGTGAAACTGGAAGAGCAAGCAGCGCAACAGTCAGTGCTGGATATTTATCACGGCGAAGAACTGCATAAGCTGGGTGTTATCACTATTCCTACTTTTTATATTGATTTTGATGCATCAAGAAATGGTGATGCTGATTATAAAAGTACTACGCGTGATGTCCGCAAACTAATCACAGAACTTGAAGAGCAAGATGTTGAAGGTATTATTATTGATTTGCGTGGCAACGGTGGTGGATCGCTACAAGAAGTGAATCAGTTAACCGGCTTGTTTGTTGAACGTGGGCCAGTGGTACAAATTCGAGGCTCTAACGGGCGCATTAGTCCGTCATCAAATTACCCTAACCCCAGTTATTATAAAAAACCTATCGCGGTACTTATCGACCGACTTAGCGCCTCGGCGTCAGAAATTTTTGCCGGCGCGATACAAGATTACGAGCGCGGCTTAATTGTTGGCAGTCAATCGTTTGGCAAGGGAACCGTGCAACAGCTTGCCAATCTTAGCCACGGCAGCTTAAAACTAACCGAAGCAAAATTTTATCGCATCTCGGGTGGTAGCACTCAGCATCGTGGTGTGATTCCCGATATTGTCTTACCATCGCTTTACGACAACCAAGAGATTGGTGAGGACACTTTGGATTTTGCTTTGCAATGGGATACCGTTGAGGCAATACGCCATAAAGATTACGGCGACTTTGATTCGATTGAGACCACACTTTACAGCTTGCATAAAGATCGGATTGCCGATGATCCAGACTATCGCTTTTTAACCGAGCAAATCGAGTTAAATAATAAGTACGCCAATATTACTTCACTATCGCTAAACGAATCAAAACGCCGAGCGCTTATCGATGAAGACAGTAAAGCGCGTAACGATATTGAAAACGCGCATCGGGCATCAAAAGGCTTGCCTCCAAAACCGCTAAAAAAATCGACTGATAGCGCAGACGCTAAAGACGACCTTGCTCTAGATACTCCTGGAGATGATATTGCAGTAAATGATTCCAACATCGATAAAGACGCAAGCGAAGCGAGCAAAACTGAAGAGGAAGACGATAAAGAAGTTGATCCAAGAACCGATTTCTTGTTGACCGAAACCGGGCATATATTGCTTGATGCTATTAAGCTAACTCAAACGCCAAACAACACCGCAACGGCTGCGAACAAACCGCTAGCAGCAAGTTCAAAGCACTAAGACAACTCTGCGTCACAAACATGGCGAGCCTTAAATGGGCTCGCGCATGGTAACAAACTCTTCTGCTGCGGTTGGGTGTATACCAATCGTGCTATCAAAATCGGCCTTTGTCGCACCGGCTTTAATCGCAATTGCTATCCCCTGAATAATCTCGCCAGCATCCGCACCCAGCATATGCACGCCCACCACTTTATCCGTTGCTGCATCAACCAATATTTTCATAAAGGTCCGCTCGGTATTTTTACTTAAGCTATGTTTTAAATGACCGAACTCGGATTGAAACACTTTTATCTCAGAATAAGCTTTTCGCGCATCGGCTTCGGACAATCCAACGGTACCTATATTAGGCTGACAAAAAACGGCCGTTGCAATATTGTCGTAATCCACTTTGCGTTTATTATTTTTATAATAAATATCGACAAAAGCCATTCCCTGCGCAAGTGCCACTGGCGTTAACTCTGGTGTACCAATAATATCGCCCAAGGCAAATACACTGGGCTCATCACTTTGAAAATAATCGTCAACAATAATGGTGCCGTTTTCACGACGTTTAACGTCAGTGTTTTCCAACCCTAAATCGGCGGTATACGCTTTACGACCGGTTGCATATAAAACCTCGTCATAACTTTGCTGATCGCCGGTAACAAAAGTGACCAGCAGCTGATCGCCTTGTTTTTCTATACTTTGGATATTAGTTTCAAGCGAAAGCTTAATACCTTTTTTAACCAGCTCATCGGCAAGCTTGCTACCCAGCGCCTGATCAAAACGTTTTAACAATTGATTGCCACGATAAGATAATTCGGTATCGACACCAAATCCTTTAAGGATTCCGGCGAATTCAACTGCGATATAACCACCACCAACCACCAATGCGCGCGACGGTAACTTATCCATATAGAATACTTCGTCGGATGTGATTACCAGATCAGAGCCTTTAAAGGGCGGAATATATGGTCTGCCGCCAGCGGCAATCAAGATACGCTCGGCCGAATATTGCTTACCATCAACCGTCACAGTATGTTTATCAACGATAGTTGCCCTGCCGTTAATAATTTCAACGCCAGCGCCATCGAGCATATTTTTATAAATACCGTTAAGTCTGGCAATCTCGGTATTTTTATTATCTCTTAATATTGGCCAATCAAAGTCGCTATGATCAACAGTCCAACCAAAACCTTTGGCATCGGCAAAATCTTCATGGAAGTGCGCGCCATAATAAAAGAGTTTTTTAGGTACGCAACCAACATTAACGCAGGTGCCACCCAAATATTTTTCTTCTGCGACAGCCACTTTAGCACCGGTAGCTGCGGCCATTCTTGATGCACGCACACCGCCGGAACCGGCCCCAATAACAAATAAGTCAAAATCAAACAAAAGTCTATCCTTTATCGTATTTAAATTGCTGCGAGAGTAAATTTAATCTAACGAAAAACATTAGGCTATAAAAATCCATAGAGACTTAGCCGAATGCATTAAATTGCTTACGGAATTATGCCCATACTTGCTGCAAACGCAAGCGCGGCATCAATAGATACGGAAATCAATTTGAACCAAGGAGTTGGAGCGATAGAGACAGAAAGAGACAGATTAAACGGTTTAACAATTAAAATAATAGAACTAGCGGCAAGTAAAAAGTTTTAAAAAGCTAGACTTCAATATGCAGCCGCGAAGTACGACGTCGATCTAAATTTCTACGTGTATCTAATAAGGGCTTTTTGGCTTGCAATCGACGATCGCGATTTCTCCGACGATCAACAAACTTCGGCTGACGGGTTGGATCTATTGTAGCAGTGCTATTAGTGGTTCTAGCCGACTCGGCAGCGGAACGCTGATTATTATCGGTCGGAGCCGGTGTAACGGTAGAGCCTACGTTTGTGATATTGACCATAATTCTATGCCCGAATAAATACTAATCCACTTAAAACCCACAACCTTATCAACCAAGTATGTACGAAGATCAGGCGCTTTTAACAAGCAAATTCTGTAAACGTTAATCAAGTACGATTAAGTTATCGGCACAATGCAAATAAACTTTATAGTTATAGCGTGAAGAGCTATTGCAACAATTTAAAATACAATAGCTTAGAGGCAGAAAGGAAGGTGATTTATAAGCTAATTTACAGCGATGCTCTCAGTTCTCCACCGTAGGCGATCATGCAAGCTCACTACGCTGCCTATAATAATCAAAGTCGGCGCATGGACTTTTGCATCGGCAATTTCCTGATGAATTGTTGCTAGTGTGCCCACGTAGGTTTGCTGCTGCGGTGTAGTGCCCCGCTCAATCAATGCGATCGGCGTATCGGCATCGCGACCATGCGCGATCAATTGCTGGCAAATATAAGCGAGGCCGGTTAAGCCCATATAGATCACTACGGTTTGCGCGTCCTGCACTAACTCACTCCAAGGTAAATCCATTGAACCGTCTTTTAAATGCCCGGTAACAAAGCGTACGGATTGCGCGTGATCACGATGCGTTAACGGTATACCGGAATAACAAGCG
>CAJQQO010000225.1 GCA_905480475.1 uncultured Pseudomonadales bacterium
TGATTTTCTACTTGATCAAATTCAATCGCAGCCGGTTATCTTGCCGCAAAGCTTTTCGCAAGAAAAATATAATCATGTGCTTAGGATTCTAAAGAAAAAATGGGCGCCAAGTAAGCGTGACCCTGATTATCTAGCGAAAGATTTTGAGCAAATGGCAGAGTATATTGCTTCGCGGTCCGATGCTTACGAATTGCTAATTAGCGTAGGTAAACAGCCTTGGACATTGCATCATCAGGCCGGTGAGTTTCGCTCGGATGTGCGAGGTAATGCTTTTAGTGTAAGCTCGGTTAAAATCTATTTTGATACCCGTTCGGCTGCGCAATTAAAGTCGCATAAGGCTTGCATAGAAGATGCAGGCCACTGTATGGCTAGTCCGGTTGATGCTTTATTACATGAATTGCTACATGCAAAAATCGCCTTAATGGATACGGCAAGTTTTCTAAAGAGTGGAGGGATGAATGGTGTGGTTTATCCGTATCAGCACGAGAGAAAAGTGATCGCTTTGGAAAATCAAATATACCGTGCGATGTCGAACGATGATAATCGATCAAGACCGCGCCGCAATAGTCATACGGGTAATTTGGTTACTGCCAGTTGTGCCACCTGCATTGGTAGCTGATTTTCCTTAAAGTTCTTCTTTTCGCTTTACTCTTGTTCCTGTAGCAATTCATCGATCGCCGAATTCCAGTTTTGGTGTTCACTGTCTGCCAGTTTCCCTTCGTGATATTTTCTTACCACGCCCTTGCTATCTACCAACATCATAATGGCTTGCGTTTCCGGTAACTCCCAAGCTGATCGTGTTATGCCTTTTTTATCATTAATCATAATAGCGTGTGGGTGAGCTTTTTTGTTTTTCTTAAGTTCCTTTTTAACAAAACCGCCTAATAGTGATGGGATATTATTACTGACAACAATGGTTGCAGAATCAACTTTATTATTATCATTAAAACGCTCACCAAATTTATCCAAATAAACTTTGTTGATATCGGCAGCTTCCTGACTGGCTTTCAGTACTTGCAATAAGCTAATGGAGCTAATGAGATTGCTGGACGACCAAGATATAAATTTGGCTTTGCCTTTTTCGTTTAGCACAATCTCACCGGCCTCTTTAATATTAAGCGCGGGCAAGGGTGAGTCCAGCTCTATAGCAAAGCTATGGCTACTGAAAAGTAGCACAAGCGTTACTGCCATTAGCGGTTTGATTAAGCGCAGCGCTAGACAATTTACCGCTAACTTAAAGCGTACTGTGGTGTTTAAAAAGTGAGCTTTCATGGGTGGTTTCTTCCATTTTTATTCTATTGATGCCAACGTTTAGCTAGCTAACGGATTGATATCTATCAACTACACTAATGATACTCGGATACTAGCGCGTTGATAGTTTGCCATATTTCGATTGTGCGCAACTCGTTTAGGAATAGCTAGTTAAAAAATGGCCAGTTGATACTCAGACATTTGCTGTGCAGATGCTTGATATACAGACAGCAGATAATTAGAAAGTTTCTAAATAAATGACAAGCGATTGCGCTGCGGCGCTATAAATTTGTGCCAAATTTTTATGCCAACAAAAAATTCAAGAGACCAATAATGACAGATTTAGAACAGCAACTGAAAAAAAAGGTGGAAACTGGCGATCTTGAATTACCGGTTTTGCCTGCTGTCGGTACGCAGGTATTAGAACTTACCCAAAGCACAGATTCGGATGCGCGGGATCTAGCCAAGCTTATTCAAAATGATCAGTCGCTAGCAAGTTATGTTATGAAGGTAGCGAACTCGGCGGCTTATAGTTCCTTAGGTCAAATACAAACCTTACAACAAGCGATTGCCAAACTTGGTATGCAAAATATTGGGCAGATGGCTTTAACCATGACGGTTGGCCAGAGCGTATTTAAAGCTGATCCATTAACGAAAGAAATTACTGCCTATCTTTGGCGTCACTCTTTAGCGTGTGCGTTATGGGCGAGAGAGATTGCACGCGTATCACGGATCAATACCGAAGTGGTTTTTCTGTGTGGTTTATTACATCAAATTGGTAAGCCGGTTGCGCTGCATACGATTGCTAGCCTAGTGGATAACAAAACTGATATGCCTGAACGTGAACCGCTGTTGTTATTAATTGAGCAATACCAGAAAAATATTGGTGTGAATTTAGCGCGTCGTTGGAATTTACCTGAGTCTATTATTGAAGCTATTAATTATATCGATGATTTTTATGCCGCACCTAATGCGCGTGTAGAAGTGACTACCGTTAATGCCGCGCGTTTGTTGGCGGATATCTCTTTGTCATCAAATGAAGATGTAAGCTTTACCGAAGCTTTGTCTGACCAGCCAGTATTCAATGAATTGAATTTGTACGATGAAGATATTCAATTATTGCAAGATAAGCGCGAGTCTGTGGATCAACTATTGCAAACTTTGATCCTGTAGTTGCTGAGTAGCCACTAAGTTTTTGCGTTAGAAGTTGTTGGTGTTGGTAGCTGGTTTTTGTTTAGTGTAAATAGCATTTGCAAGAGAGTAGGGAATCTATGTCTGATTATGAATTTGATATTGTTGTTATAGGTAGCGGTCCAGCGGGACAAAAAGCTGCCGTGCAAGGATCAAAAGCCGGTAAGCGTGTCGCTATGATTGAAAGCGATAAAGTGGTTGGTGGGCATTGTGTACACAGGGGAACCATTCCCAGTAAAACCCTGCGTCAAAATGCGATTCGTATTTCTGAATTAAGAAAGCATTCCGAGTTATTCTCCTTTTCCTTGCGTGCCGATGTGGCGATGGCCTCGCTTATCAATAATATGGATAAGGTCATCAAGTCTCACGATGACTATATTAATCGCCAGTTGGAAAGAAATGCCATTAGTCACTTACATGGCCGGGCGAGCTTTGTTGATGCTCATAATTTAACAGTCAAAAATCCCAGAGGCGAGATTAGCGCGATTAGTGCTGAGAATATTATTATTGCGACCGGCTCTTATCCCCGTAAAGCCGATAATGTCCCGGTTGATCACGAGCATATTTACGATAGTGATTCGATACTTAGTGTTATTTATCTACCTAAAACCTTAACGGTATTAGGTGGTGGTGTAATTGCCAGCGAGTATGCGTCTATCTTTTTGGCCTTAGGCGTTGAAGTTACCATGATCGATAAATATCCGCGTCCACTTGGGTTTTTGGATGCAGATTTAACCGACAAGTTTATTCAATCGTTTGAATCCAGTGGCGGTCGTTTTCTTGGCAATACCGAAGTTAAACAAGTTGAGTGGAACGGACTCGATCAGGTGATAACGACGCTGGAAAATGGCGATGTGATCGAGAGTGAAAAATTATTATCGGCAGCGGGTCGAATCGCCAATGTTAAGGGTTTAAATATTCAGGCTGCTGGTTTGGCGCTTTCTGATCGTGGCATTATTGAAGTTGATGCTAACTGTCGTACCCCGATAGATAATATTTATGCGGCAGGTGATGTGATGGGGCCGCCGTCACTGGCGTCGGCGTCAATGGAGCAGGGGCGGCGTGCTTCCTGTGCTGCGCTAGGTTTGGATTTAGGCGAAATGACCAGCATGATTCCGATGGGTATCTACGGCATACCCGAAATATCTTCAGTGGGTTTAAGTGAAGAGCAGGCGACCAAACAGTTTGGCAAGGTACTGGTTGGCCATGCACCGTTTGAAGAAATTGCGCGCGGACAAATATCTGGCATACAAGACGGTATGTTAAAAATTGTTGCCGATGCCAGCGGTGAAAAACTATTAGGTGTGCATATTGTTGGTGAGGGTGCTACCGAGCTAATTCACATTGGCCAAATGGGGCTTATTTATAATGCCACCATCGATAGTTTTGTTGAAAATATTTTTAACTTCCCAACCTTGGCAGAAACCTATCGCGTTGCTGCGCTGAAGATTGTTGGTCAGCGTTAGCTACTTATTGGATTTTAGTTTTTTATGGATTAACTAAAGCTGATCAATTTTTTTTGCCAAATCAAAATCTCTATTGCTTACGCCATCACAGTCGTGCGTGGTTAAAGCGATACTGACTTTGTTATAGACGTTTTCCCATTCGGGATGATGGTCGGCGCGTTCCGCAAGCAAAGCGACTTTACTCATAAAGCCAAACGCTTCAATAAAGTTCTTAAAGCTAAACTTTCTTCGCAGTGCATTATCCTGATATTGCCAATCCGGGATGTCAGCGAGCTGCTGTTGAATTTGCGCTTGGTTTAAGGGTTGAATCGCCATAGTACTTCGCCTGCTGTTTAGCATTTACTGGTCGTTAATTTTGCGGACCAGAATCATACCGCATTCACAATGGTCGGTATAAGGAAATTGATCAAATAGTGCAAAGCGTTCAATCTTATGGGTTTGACTTAAGGTTTCAAGATTTGCGCTTAGCGTAATTGGATTACAGGAAATATAAATAATGGTTTCAAAGCCGCTAACCAGTGCTAATGTATTACTGTCCAGCCCGGCTCTGGGGGGGTCAACCAATACGGTCGAAAAGTCGTAATCGCTAATTTCAATATGTTTTAAGCGCCTAAACTCACGCTCCTGTTTTAAGGCTGATGCAGTTTCATCACTACTTAAGCGAATAAATTCAATATTGCTGCTGTTATTTAAGCCGCAATTTTCTTGCGCCAGTTTAATACTGCTTTTACTAACTTCAGTGGCGAGTACTTTTTTAAATTTTTGCGCTAGCGGGATGGTAAAGTTGCCATTGCCACAGTACAGCTCTAATAGATCACGATTCTCTTGATCAGAAAGATGACTGCAAACCCATTCAATCATCTTGCAGTTAATGGCGGCATTGGGTTGGGTGAAGCTATTTTCTTGTTGCTGATAATAAAATGCTTGTTGGTTGATAATTAGTTTTTCAGTGACATAGTCGCGCGATATTACCAAGCGTTGTTTTTTGGCGCGACCAATCACCTGAATGCCAAAGTCTTGTTCCAATTTTGTAGCCGCTTGTTGCCAGTTATCATCCAGTTGTCGATGGTAGATCAGGCTAACCAAAACTTCATTGGTGCTAGTGCTTAAAAATTCAATTTGAAATAACTTGTGCTTAAGCGCTTGTGACTGGTTAAGGTAATCGATTAACGGTTGCATCAACTCGGTAATCGCTTGGTTGCCGATGGCGTAGTTGCTAACTTTAACCGGAACCTTGGGCTGATCTTTTTCAAACATGACATAATTGCACTGTCCTGTTTCGGTGCTCCAGTCATGCCAAATACGAAACTCTGCGCGCATACGAAAATGGCTTACCGGCGAATCAAAGCACTCTGGTGCAGGGGGATTAAAGCTATCGAGCAGATGTGAAATGCGTTGATGTTTAGCCAGCCACAGTTGTTGGTATTGCTCAGGAGCGTAGTTGATCGATGGGATAGAAGGCACGATGGCTTGATTCATATTTTGGATTTCTAATGGGTGCTGTGGTTTTACTTGTTAAGTGTCGAGCTTCAGCTTGGCTAACTCAAATATTCGGCTGGTTTACGCCGCAATTGTAAAGTTTTTAGGGCTTAGGTAAAGGCGCTGTTTTACTAGCAGTCGGCATTATATAAACTAGACTTGATAAAGTAAGATAATTTTGGCGATTTTTCGTGTTTCAACTAATTTTTGTGTTACCTCTATTGGGAATATTAGCTAGATGAAAAAAGTACTTGTCACCGGCGGAGCAGGGTATATAGGCAGTCATACCTGCATTGAGCTATTAAATGCAGGCTTTGAAGTGGTTGTTGTTGATAACTTGTCCAATAGCAATACTGAGTCCCTTACACGGGTTGAGTCAATAACCGGTAAAAGCGTTAGATTCTATCAAGCGGATATTCGCAATAATAGTGATCTTGAAGTGGTGTTTGCCGAGCATAGTTTTGATTCGGTCATCCATTTTGCCGGACTGAAAGCGGTAGGCGAGTCGGTTGCAGAGCCGCTAAAGTACTTTGACAATAATATTTATGGCACGCAGGTGTTATTGCAATGCATGCAGCGTCATGAGTTGTTTAATTTGGTGTTTAGTTCCTCCGCTACGGTTTATGG
>CAJQQO010000226.1 GCA_905480475.1 uncultured Pseudomonadales bacterium
GGAATTGGTTTTCAGCCATTTCGCCAACAGAGCGAACACGACGGTTACCCAAGTGATCGATATCATCAACGATGCCTTTACCGTTGCGAATCGCAACCAGCGTTTTAAGTACATCAACAATATCTTCGTTAGATAAAATGCCGTTACCAACAATTTCTTCGCGACCCAGGCGACGGTTAAACTTCATGCGGCCTACTGCCGATAAGTCATAACGCTCCGGTGAGAAGAATAAATTGGCAAATAGGTTTTCAGCCGACTCTTTCGTTGGCGGCTCACCCGGACGCATCATGCGATAAATTTCGACCAAGGCCTCCAATTGCGTACGGGTAATATCACCTCGCAATGTATCGGAAATAAATGATCCGCAATCCAGCTCATTAACGTAAATGGTTTCAAAGGTAGAGATAGCCAATTCATCAAATTGGGTAAGTGTTTCTTCAGTGATTTCGGTATTACATTCGACAACCACTTCGCCAGTTTCTTTGCTAACAATATCTTTTGCTAACCTACGGCCGTAAAGATATTCAGGCGGACAAACCAATTTTTCGATTTTGGCTTCTTCTAATTGACGAATATGTCGAACAGTAATACGACGACCTTGCTCAACAATCAACTTGCCTTTTTTGTCTTTCAAATCAAAGGCGGCGATTTCACCACGCAGACGCTCAGGCACAAGCTTCATTGCGTAACCGTCTTTAGTGCACTCAAAGGTATTATTGTCAAAGAACATATCGAGAATTTGTTCTGACGAAAAGCCTAAGGCGCGCAACAATACGGTGGCAGGTAATTTACGACGACGGTCAATCCGTACAAAGACTAAATCTTTGGGATCAAACTCGAAGTCTAACCATGAACCACGGTAAGGAATTACCCGTGCTGAATAAAGCAATTTACCCGACGAATGGGTTTTACCTTTATCGTGATCAAAGAACACACCTGGCGAACGGTGCAACTGCGAAACAATAACTCGCTCAGTACCGTTAATAACAAAGGTGCCGTTATCCGTCATTAATGGGATCTCACCCATATAGACTTCTTGCTCTTTGATATCTTTAATCGTTTTTGCGGCTGACTCTTTATCGTAAACGATTAAGCGTACTTTAACGCGCAACGGCGCAGCGTAAGTAACGCCACGTGACTGACATTCTTTTACGTCAAATACCGGCTCACCGAGCTTGTAGTCGACATATTCGAGTGCGGCATTACCAGAGTAACTGATAATGGGAAAAACAGATTTGAACGCAGCATGTAAGCCCACTTCTTTGCGGGATCCATACTCTGAACCATCTTGGGTAAATTTACGGTACGAGTCCAGCTGAATCGCCAATAGGAAGGGTTCTTCCATTATGTGTGGCAATTTTCTGAAATCTTTACGGATACGTTTTCGTTCGGTGTACGAGTAAGACATTGGCGCTCCCAAGCACATTTCCAGATGAAAATGGTCTAATATTAAATTGCGGCAGTTAGCGGCGAGCTAATGGCGTCAAAGTAACAATTCTTTTTTTGTCGCGCTAACTAAAAATCAGTTAGCCGCATCGCAAAAAATTATTACTTTGACACCATCAACAAAACCCAACTCCCTCAATCACAATCCGGTAGCGAGATCAGTAATCTCTATCCGCTAGCGGGCGTTCCCTGCTAAGGTGATACATGAGCAAAACATTGCGTGTTAAACGCAGTGATTTTATTAGCTGTCACAACTCGGTTTATAGGCTATGGTTTAACTTATAGGCTAATTCTTTTAAGCCAAAGTTCTACCATGTCAGCGCTATGTCTGCACAGATACTACAAACAGCGTTTTATAACAGTTAATAAAAGCACTCGCCGCTATCAACTTTGACTACTCGTCTTACCAGCTTCAAATCCAACAAAGCCTTACTCTAAAAACTTTCTTTAACAAACAAAACAACCACTGACGCTATCTTGCGATATCGTCAGTGGTTAATTTTTTATAAGCCCAAACAATACGGGCTTATGTGTTTGTTATTACTTAGATTCTGCTGATGCGCCAGCTTCTTCAAGTAATTTAACAGTTTCAGCTGCGTCTTCTTTAGAAACACCTTCTTTAACAGTAGAAGGCGCGCCATCAACCATTGCTTTTGCTTCTTTAAGACCAAGACCGGTAATGCCACGTACTGCTTTGATGACATTAACTTTCTTCTCGCCAGCGCCCGTTAAAATAACGTCAAATTCGGTTTGCTCTTCAGCAGCAGCAGCACCGTCGCCAGCTGCAGGAGCAGCAACAGCAACAGCTGCTTGCGCAGATACACCAAATTTTTCTTCCATTGCACTAACAAGTTCAACCACGTCCATAACGCTCATTTCAGCAATCGCGTCTAGAATTTCGTCTTTAGATAGAGCCATGACTCACATCTCCTAAAATAATAAATGAATTAACAATAAAGCAGTTTTTTACTGACTCTCAGTAATTAAGCTGCTTCAGCTTCTTTTTTGTCTTTTACCGCCGCGACAACACGAGTTACCGATGAAGGAACTTCATTAAATGTACGAACCAACTTGGTGACGGGAGCAAGAATAAGACCTGCTAACATTCCCAAAGCCTGATCGCGTGTTGGCAAGGTAGCCAATACATCAATTTTGTTCGCTTCAAGCATCTCGCCGCCAATTGCCAAAGCTTTGATTTCGAACTTATCGTTCGTTTTCGCAAAGTCTTTAAACAATCGCGCACAAGCGCCAGGATCTTCCATTGAAAAACCAAACAGCGAAGGTCCGGTAAGTACGTCAGTAACGCAGGCGTACTCGGTTCCTTCAAATGCACGTTTGGCCAATGTATTACGCACTACGCGCAAATCGATATTGGCTTCTCTTGCTTTCGCTCGGAGTTCTGTCATGTCAGTTACGTCTACGCCACGCGCATCCGCTACTACCAAAGACAGAGCATCGCTGGCGGTCTCGTTAACTTGGGCGACAATTTGCTTTTTGCCTTCGAGTCCTAATGCCACACTATTACTCCTGTGGAATGATTGGATAGATTTTTTCCAATCGTTTAATTTAAGTCACTAACGCTGCAACACCGCTTAATTCATCTGCTAAGCAAATAATCAATTAGGCCACCGACACTAACAACCACCTTACTGGTGGGACGAATTTTTTTCGCACTCACCATCTGCGTAGGATATTTATTTAAGCCGTGCAAAATAAAACACTGCATGAACAAATGATTAAGCCTGACCTATACCTACCAACACATTGAAAAATCAATTGCTGGGTCATAAATCAATAACACCTACGGTCTTTGACGGCCCACGGCTAAACGATATAACCGTGAAGCGCCTCAGAATTTTTTACTCGTTATTCGCTTAAACGTTTATTGCTTAAGCTTTTACTATTTATGCGTCTACCACTCGAGCACTCGAGCTTCTACTATTTTAAATCTAATGAAGATTGGTCAACAATCAGACCCGGCCCCATGGTAGTAGAAAGGCTGATCTTTTTAAGATAGATGCCTTTAGCTGAAGCAGGTTTGGCTTTGCTTAAGTCAACCAACAATGCTTCCAAGTTTTCTTTAATCGCATTACCTTCAAAACCAACACGACCAATTGCGCCATGAATAACGCCATTTTTATCCGTACGGTAACGCACCTGACCCGCTTTCGCATTATTAACCGCCGTTGCAACATCAGGTGTTACGGTGCCGGTTTTAGGGTTAGGCATTAAACCTCTAGGACCAAGAATTTGACCTAGCTGACCAACAACGCGCATAGCGTCAGGTGAAGCAATGACTACGTCAAAGTCGAGATTACCGGCTTTAACTTCTTCAGCCAGATCTTCCATACCCACTTTGTCGGCGCCGGCAGCTGTGGCTGCTTCAGCATTCGCACCGCTGGTGAATACCGCAACACGAACATCTTTACCTGTTCCGTGTGGCAATGTAGTTGCACCACGAACCGCTTGATCAGATTTACGCGCATCAATACCAAGATTGATCGCGACATCTATCGACTCTTTAAACTTAACGGTAGACAGTTCATTTAATAATGCTGCTGCATCACCAATGCTATAAGCCTTACCCAATTCAATTTTTTCGGCGATAGCCTTTGCTCTTTTAGTTAATTTAGTAGCCATCGATTTAGCCCTCCACGTCTATGCCGGCGGACCGGGCGCTACCAGCGATTGTACGAACTGCAGCATCCATATCTGCGGCAGTCAAATCAGCCATTTTAGTTGTAGCAATTTCTTCTAATTGCGCGCGTGTTACTTTGCCTACTTTATTAACGTTTGGCACACCGCTACCTTTTTCGATACCAGCAGCTTTACGCAACAATACTGACGCCGGTGGCGTTTTCTTGATAAAGGTAAAGCTACGATCACCGTAGACAGTAATAACAACAGGCGTTGGCAAACCAGGCTCAAGACTTTGCGTCTCAGCATTAAAGGCTTTGCAGAACTCCATGATATTGACACCATGTTGTCCAAGCGCTGGACCAACTGGTGGACTGGGGTTTGCCTGACCAGCAGGCACTTGCAGCTTAATATAAGCTTCTACTTTTTTAGCCATAACAGCTCTCCTAAGATGGGTACAAACGCGCTACCTAACAAAATAATTGATTTTGCAATCAAACAATCTGTTGCAACGCTCCCCTGTTTAATAAAATCTAAAAAAATACAGCTAGAGTAAATTTTTTACGCTGCGCTGATTTTAAAAAATTTAAGATTTTTCTACTTGATCGAATTCGAGCTCGACTGGTGTAGAGCGACCAAAAATTAGTACCGATACTTGGATACGGCTCTTCTCGTAGTTAACTTCTTCAACCACACCATTAAAGTCATTAAACGGCCCATCGGTAACACGTACCATTTCGCCCGGCTCGAATAAGGTTTTCGGTTTTGGCTTATCACCACTATCTTCAATACGCTGCAAAATTGTATCGGCTTCTTTTTGGGTGATTGGCGCCGGCTTATCAGCTTTACCGCCAATAAAGCCCATCACTCGTGGCGTCTCTTTGACTAAATGCCAGCTCTCATCGCTTAATTCCATTTCGACCAATACATAGCCTGGAAAAAACTTACGCTCGCTTTTGCGCTTTTGGCCGCTGCGCATTTCTACCACTTCTTCGGTAGGTACCAGAATCTCACCAAACTGCTCTTGCATGCCAGCAAGCTCAACGCGCTCGCGAAGCGAGGTCTGGACTTTCTTCTCGTAACCCGAGAATGCATGTACCACGTACCAACGCTTACTCATCTATATCTCTTTCCCGCTTCGATTGTAGGAATTCTTCGAATATTGTTTTAGTCTTTTGACTGTTGACTAATATCTAGCTGATTAAGCAAAAGTGATCAACTTAATCTAAAAACTATAAGGCCTTAACCTATTACAAGGGAAACCAACCAACCTAATAAGGTATCAAGCCCCCAAAGTATTAAGCCAGCTACAACCACAACCAAGGATACGATCATGGTCGTTTGAACCGTTTCTTGTCGCGTTGGCCAAACCACTTTACGAATTTCGGTACGAGCGCCTTTTAACAGCACCCAAAACGCCTTGCCTTGAATCGTTTGAAACGCAATTCCGGCAGCCACAATCGAAACCGCCAACAAACCTAATACTCGGTAGAGTAAAGACTCACCACCGAAATAGTTATTGCCGTAAATACCCGCCACAACTAACGCAATGGCAACTACCCAAAGGACTGTATTTAGCGGCGCGCTCGCTTCTTGTGCATTGCTATTGCTACTCATAATTCCAATCGTTCTTCACGACTTCAGTTCGAACAAGGACTACTAATAAAACTTCACATCTAGACTTGCCAATTTCAAAAAATTGGCAGGCCAGGAGGGAATCGAACCCCCAACCTACGGTTTTGGAGACCGTCGCTCTGCCAATTGAGCTACTGGCCTATCACTTCTTACTGCTTCTAACTTAACGCTTTACTTACTGCTTTAACACTTAAATGCTTCGGTGCTTTTAAACAACAACGAGCTGGTAGCATTTACCAACTCGTTATTTTGTAGATCTTAACTACGATGCCGCCACCTACACCCTTCGGTCAGGGTCGCCGAATAAATACTCGGCGCGCTAACGGCAACAAAAATTAGCCAAGAATTTTTGCAACAACGCCAGCACCAACAGTACGGCCACCTTCGCGAATCGCAAAACGTAGACCTTCGTCCATCGCAATCGGTGCGATCAACTCAACTACCATTTGTACATTATCGCCAGGCATAACCATTTCAGTGCCTTCAGGTAATTCACAAGCACCT
>CAJQQO010000227.1 GCA_905480475.1 uncultured Pseudomonadales bacterium
GCCAGCGACTGTTTTGTGCGGCGCTAAGGATTCTGCTTGTGCTTGCGGCGTACCGCTATCGAGCATGTCCTGCAAGGCTTGTTCGCGAGTTTTGCCTTCGGTTAAGGCTTTACTTTGCGCCAGACAGTTAGCTACTAAATGCGCCTGCTTGTTTAATTCATCCGAGTGACTATGTAACGGTAAAATAAAATCGACCGGAATTAATTCTGAACCTTGATGCAGCAATTGATGAAAGGAATGCTGACCTATAGTGCCAGCGCTACCCCAAATAGTAGGGCAGGTTCTTACACTAATCGGTTCACCGTCTTTGCTAACCTGCTTGCCGTTACTTTCCATTGTCAGTTGCTGTAGATAATCGGGAAACATCCGCAACTCATGGCTATAAGGTAAAACGGCAGCACTATTGGCATTACAAAAGTTCACGTACCAAATTTCTAACAAAGCCAAGGTGGCGGGCAGATTTTTTTCCAGCGGGGCGGTAGCAAAGTGTTGATCCATTGCATTAGCGCCATCAAGCAATTGCTTAAAGCCTTGGTAGCCAATGGCAATTGCAATGGGCAAACCGATTGCCGACCACAGTGAATAACGACCGCCAACCCAATCCCACATTGGCAAAATATTTTCGGCATCAACGCCAAACTCAACTGCTTTATCAATATTGGATGACACTGCTATAACATGACGGCCGATATTCTCGGCAGGAATGCTATTTAGCAGCCATTTTCTTGCGCTAAGTGCGTTTTCTAAGGTTTCTGTGGTGCTAAATGATTTTGACGAAATAACAATCAAGGTATTGGCGGGATTAAGCGCTTCCAATGTTTGCTCAAGGTCGCGCGGATCGATATTGGCGACAAAGTGAACATTGGGTCCTCCGTGGCAGTAATTCGCCAGCGCACCGCAAACCATTCTTGGGCCAAGATCCGAACCGCCGATGCCGATATTAACGACATCAGTAATTATTTGATCAGCTGAGCCACGCCATGTTTGCGAGCGCAGATCATTTGCTAGCTGTTCTATCTTTAGCTGCGCCGCAGCCACTTCGGGGCGGTTATTATTTGGACTGCTATCTCGTAGCGCCGTGTGATGCGCGGCGCGATCCTCAGTGTTATTGATCGCTTCGCCGTCAAGTAGGGCTTTAATATTATCTTCCAAGCCTTGCCCTTGTGCTAAATCAATCAGCGCAGTATGGATTTCCTTATTAATAAAACTACGCGATAGGTCAACTTTCAGACCTGCGGCCTCAAGCAGCCATTCACTTTGTCGTTGCGGATTATCCTCATTAAGCTGCTTAATACTGCTTGAACGATACTTTTTGTACAGATTGACCAGCAATTGCCAGTGATTCTGTGTGGAGGTTTTGTCTTTTACATTTGGCATTTTATTTTCACTACTCAAAATCACTATTTTAATTGCATTTTCAATATATTACCTAATATAAGTGCTATTCTTTTTATTCCTGTGTGAGCTATGGGCTTTTGCTCAATAAGGTAACTTTTTTGTCCCATATACGAATCTTTAGACATTACATCCCCTCGCCGTTTTTACTGCTGGGCGCGATAGAGCTATGCCTGCTGTTTGGTTCAGCGCTGGCTGGTAATGCTGTGCGTTTTCAGTATTGGGAGTCGGATGTTATCTACGATTCAACACTATTTGCCAGCGCCATGCTATTCGCCTTGGTTTTGTTGGCGTCTACCTCAGCGATGGGTGTTTATAGTACCGCGTATCGCGAAGGCACGGGTGCAATGATGGTTCGTACGGTGGTCAGCTACTGCTTGTTAGGTTGCGCCACGCTAACGGTCATTTATTATTTTGCGCCCTATTTGGTTATGGGTCGCGGTGTACTGGTTTATTCTATCTTCTTTTCGCTGTTTACTGTCCTGCCTATGCGTTGGCTGTTCTTTAGATTGGTTGATAATGATCAGCTAAGTTCAAGGGCGGTGGTTTTAGGTGTTGGCAAGCGCGCCTTGCAGCTTGAGCAACGGGTTGCCAAAAGTCATAAAGGTGTTGCCGATATTTGTGCGTATATTTGCACCAGCGACAATGATGAAGTCTTGGTTAGCGGTAAGGTCTGCAAGCACTATGCATCGCTGGAGCAAATTGCCCGCGACTGCAACGCTACTGAAATTGTTGTGGCACTGGATGACCGTCGCGAACGGGACGGTTTTAACTTTCCGCTAGATGAGTTACTGGAATCTAAGCTTCGTGGTCTTAACGTGGTTGAAGCGGTAACATTTTACGAGCGCGAGCTAGGCATATTGGAATTAAGCGAGTTGCGTTTGGGTTGGATGGTGTTTGCCTCAGGTTTTACCCATAGTGTTTTTTGGGATTTGGTGAAACGCGCTACTGATATCGCGATTTCATTAGTGATTTTGTTGCTAGCTTGGCCGCTGATGTTAGTGGGGATAGTTGGTATTATGCTCGAGACGGGTCGACCGATTATATACAAGCAGGTTCGTGTTGGATTAAATAGCCAGCCTTTTAAAATCTACAAGTTCCGCAGTATGCGAACTGATGCTGAAATTGCCGGCAAAGCCATATGGGCTGATGCGAATGATAATCGGGTAACACGGGTTGGCGGGTTTTTACGTAATACCCGAATCGATGAACTCCCGCAACTTTATAACGTCTTAAAAGGCGATATGAGTATTGTTGGGCCGAGACCCGAGCGGCCAGAGTTTGTTGAGGGTTTAAATAAGGATGTGGCATTTTATCAGGAGCGTCATCGCGTTAAGCCGGGTTTAATGGGTTGGGCGCAATTGAACTATCCTTATGGCGCATCGGTTGAAGATTCAGCTCAAAAATTACGTTACGATCTTTATTATGTTAAAAACCGCAGCTTGCTGTTGGACTTAATTATTATGGTGCAAACCGTACAGGTTATTTTGCTAGGCACCGGAGTGAGATAGAGGAGAGAGATATGAAGCACCGCAAAGTGTTATCAAAAAACTTTAGCCACTTAGTGGCATTTTTTGTTTTTAGTGGCCTGACACTTTTATTGTCAGCCTGTGGCGGCACAACCGGTAGTCGCGAAGCTCCCGTCGTGCGTGCGCTAACCGATAATGTTTACCGCATTGGCGAAAGTGATGAAGTTAGAATTGATGTGTGGAAAAACGCCGAGCTTTCGGTAAATGTTACCGTGCGGCCCGATGGTATGATTACTATGCCTCTGATAGGCGATGTGCCATCAAGTGGTAAGACAACGCAAGAGTTGGCAAATGATATTACTGTAGCGCTAAGTGACTATGTTAGAACGCCGCAGGTTACTGTGATTGTTAACAATCCTGCCAGTGCCGATTTCCGCAACCGTGTAAGAGTGACTGGTGCGGTTAACCAGCAGGTTTCCACGGCTTACAGAGACGGCATGACGGTAATGGATTTGGTTTTATCGGCTGGCGGTCTCACCGAGTTTGCAGCGCCGAACAAAACTTTGCTGTATCGAAAAAATGAGCAGGGTGAAGTTAAAGCTTATGCTGTGATGCTAAAAGATATTCTTGATAAAGGTAAGTTGACAACGAATTACCCATTGCAGCCTTCAGATATTATTACCATACCGGAAAGAAGTTTTTAGGAAGTTATTGTGGATTTAATTTACATCATACAGCTCGTAAGAGCTGTATTGAAAGAATTGTGGCGGCATAAATATCAGGCTTTGTTAACCGGTATCTGCTCAGCTTTTTTAATTCTTGGTTACGGCTTTATTTGGCAAGAGCAGTATCAGGTCGCCACTACTTTGTATGCTGATCGGCAAAACATTATCAGCCCGTTGCTAGAGGGGCAGGCGCAAGTCACCGAAGTTGAAAACCGTGCACAGCTGGTTAGAGACTTAATGCTATCGCCACGGATTCTTGAAAAAATTGTTGTTGAAGACGGTTTTCTTATTGGCGGTGAAACGGCTGCCGAACAAGCCGCGATCGTTGCAGGCTTGGGTCAAAGTGTCGATGTCGATATGTTGGGCGAAAACTATATCAGCGTGAGTTACGGTGATCATTCTCCTGATCGCGCATTTGCGGTGGTGACCAAATTAGTTGACTTCTTTATTAGTGAAAGCTCGGCCAGTAAAAAGAGTCAGAGTAAGCAGGCGTTTCTATTTATAGATCGTCAAGCTGACGCCTATAAAGAGCAGTTGCGTGAGGCGGAAGATAGACTAAAACAGTTTAAGTCTGGCAATATCGATGGTACAGAAGCCGATGTTGCGCGGCAAATTGAAGGTCAAAGAAACGCCATCAGTAATTTGGAACTTGAGATTGATCAAGTTAATGCCAAAATTAGCTCGCTATCAGTTCAGGTAGCGCAAGAAAATCGTTACCTTTCTAACAAAGCCAAATCAGATTTGTATCAGGAGCGGATTGCTGAGGCATTATCGCAATTGGATGATTTACGTTTATCCTTAACCGATAATCATCCTGACGTGATCAATCTTATGCAGCATATCGAGGGCTTGCGCGCCAGTGCCGATAGTGGCGAAGATATGCGTGGTGTGAATAGCTCTGGTGCAGGTATTGAAAACCCTTTGTACGATGCACTCCGTGGCCAGTTGGCTGATGCCAAAGTTGAAAAAAGCACCATGGCGAAAAAGCTTATAACGCTAAACACTAGGCTGACTGAAGAGTATGAACGCGCCAAGCGTGTTGCCGAGCGCAACGCGGAGCTATCTGAATTGGTGCGTGATTACGACGTAACAAAAGGTTTGTACGAAGACTTGCTTAACCGCAAGGAGAAAGCGCGACTGTCGATGACGCTGGATATTGAAGGTCAAGGTGTGACTTATAAAATTCAGGAACCGGCTCAATATCCACTTTCACCTAGTGGCTTGAGTTTTATGCATTTTGTTATCTTGGGTTGTCTTGCGGCAATTGCGATACCGGTGGGATTGGCCTTTGCCTATGTTATTCTTGATCCGCGAATGCGTTTCTCGGCACTGTTAGATGATGAATCATTTGGTATTCCGGTGTTAGGTGTTGTCCCGCATTTTGTTTCGATATCGGAACAGCGTGTAAGAAGGCGGCAGTTACAAGCTGCAATATTTATAGCATTAGTGGCTGGCGGGATTTACTTTGCTTTCGTCGCTTTATATTTTATTTGGAATTGATACGGTATGGCTTCTGATCACGGTTCGATAGATCCAGACTTTTCGTTAATGCAACAAGCTGCGGCTAAAGATCAGCTGTCGCGGCAACGTATTCGTGAAATGGCGGATATTTTTCGTCTCACCGATGAAGACCTCGACGAAAAGCGGGTTATTTATTCGCGCATGCGTGACAAACGTTTGCTTAACGTCTTTAGGGATATTCGTACCAAGCTGGTAGAAAAAGCTAATGGTGAAAACTTTACCTTAATGGTGACGTCGGTATGTGAGGACGGTGGTGCAACGTTTACTGCATCAAATTTGGCGGCATCGATTGCGCTTGATCAAGGTAAAACCGCGTTAATTGTTGATTGCAACTTATACTCGCCCGCCAGTGAAAAATTTATTGAGGCCGATCAAATTGGTTTTTCAGATTTTTTAGAAAATCCGTCGATTGCCATTGAAGAAATTATTTACGCGACCGGTGTTCCCAGACTGCGGCTTATCCCGATTGGACGATCGGCTGATATCGGTCCGGAATATTACACCTCCTATCGTATGAAACAGTTTATTCAAGAATTAGGCGGTCGCTATTCTGATCGTTACGTTGTTCTTGATGTGCCACCGATTACTTCAACTGCTGATGCAAGAATATTGTCGGAGTATTGTGATTACGTTTTGTTGGTTGTGCCTTACGGTAAGGTGACCAAAGATCAATTAGAAAGAAGTATCGCAAATTTTTCTGCAGAAAAAGTGGTAGGCAT
>CAJQQO010000228.1 GCA_905480475.1 uncultured Pseudomonadales bacterium
GCGGCAAAGTCATTAATCAGCGCTGAGTGTTCAATCTTAAGAATGGCATTTAATTTATCAACCGAGATTTCCCAATCGTAGTTGGTCATCTTTACCTGATTATTAAAAATAGGCCCAGCCACTGCAAAGCAGCAGGACTGAATTTTTTTATTCTGCTTGTCTAAGCCTTTATCCGACAGATAGTGCGTAATCAAATGTTTTAAATCTTCATAGTCGCGCAAACTAAATTGCTCAATATGATTTAGCTTCAGCGAGTAACTGTCACCCGCTGTAGGGTCATCACAAATGGCAAAACGAATATTGGTGCCACCCAAATCGGCTACCAGCTTGGGAAATAGTGAAGAGCTTGATTGCATAGAATAATTTCCGGACTATTGATCGAATAAACGGTTTAGTTATTGTTAGTTTTCCCAGTGCTGAAAAACCGTAGCGCCTTGTTCGGCACTGCATACCTGAGCACGCATAAAGCCAAATAATTCGCGACCGGTACCAAAACTGGAATCAGCAGGATTATATTGTGCGTCACTTCGTTGCTGCCATTCGTCAGCATCAACCAAGGCTTGTAGTTCGCCGCTATTGGCATCTAGCCTAATGATGTCACCGTCTTTTAATTTGGCCAGTGCGCCGCCACAGGCGGCTTCGGGGCTTATATGGATAGCGGATGGCACTTTACCTGAGGCGCCAGACATTCTGCCATCGGTTATCAAGGCAACTTGATAGCCTTTGTCTTGTAAGATACCTAAAAACGGCGTCATTTTATGCAGTTCGGGCATGCCGTTCGCTTGCGGCCCTTGGAATCTAACCACCGCAACCACATCTTTATTCATTAGGTCTTGTTCAAACGCCTGCTGCAATTGTTGTTGATTATCAAACACCATCGCCGGTGCTTCTATCACCCGATGTTGTTCGGCAACAGCCGATATTTTAATAACACTGCGACCCAAGTTGCCCGTCAGTAAACGAATACCGCCATCTTGTTGAAAGGCTGTTTCATACGTTGCAACGACTTGCGGATCACCACTTTGTTGATTGATCGCTTGCCACTGAACAGCATCATTATGCCAAACGGGTCGTTTGGTGTAGTGATCAAGCCCTTGCCCCCAAATGGTGTTGACATCATTGTGCAATAACCCGGCTGAAAGCAATTCGCGAATCACAAACTCGCTACCACCCGCCTCATGGAAATGATTTACATCAGCGCTACCGTTAGGGTAGACGCGGGTTAATAGTGGCGTGATCGCAGACAGATCAGAAAAATCTTCCCAATCAATAATAATGCCGGCAGCGCGTGCAATCGCAACCCAGTGAATCGTATGATTAGTTGAACCACCCGTTGCCATAAGTCCAACCAGTGCGTTGACAATGCTTTTCTCGTCAACGATTTCACTAATAGGGCGATATTGCTTGCCAAGGTCAGAGATCTTACAGGCTTGTTCGGCCGCGGCATTGATTAAGCCGGTGCGTAATTCTGCAGTTGGATTAATAAAGGCTGAGCCGGGAACATGCAAACCCATAACTTCCATCAGCATTTGATTGCTGTTAGCCGTGCCGTAAAAGGTACAGGTGCCAGCGCTATGATAGGCCTTGGACTCAGCGATTAATAATTCATCTTCGCCGACTTCGCCCGCTGCAAATTGCTGTCGCACTTTGGCTTTTTCACTATTCGATAGCCCGGATTTCATTGGTCCAGCTGGAACCATAATTACCGGTAAATGGCCAAAGCTCAAGGTGCCAATTAATAGGCCGGGTACGATTTTGTCGCAAACGCCAAGGCAAATCACCGAGTCAAACATATTGTGGCTAAGCGAAACGGCGGTAGCGGTTGCAATGACATCACGGCTAAATAAGCTTAGCTCCATGCCCGCTGTGCCTTGGGTAACACCGTCGCACATCGCCGGTACACCACCAGCAAACTGAGTGGTGCAACCCATTTTATGGGCGGCTTTTTTAATAATGTCTGGGTATTCGGCAAAGGGCTGGTGAGCCGACAGCATATCGTTATAGGCACTAACGATTCCGATATTGGGTGAATTTTCCAAACGCATGGTTTGTTTATCTTCACCACTGCAAGCGGCAAAACCGTGGGCCAAGTTACTGCAACCCAAGGCGCCGCGTTGCGGGCCATCGTCACGCATAGCTTGGCATCGCGCTAAGTAAGCGGCGCGAGATTGTTTGGATCGTTCGATAATTCTTTGTGTAACGCTTTGTACAATTGGATTCATTAGTTTTAGCCTGACGCTTTCTTATCTCAAATGAGGTTTAATAAAGTTGTCTCTATTAAAAATGTTGCTATCGTAATAATGCTCGTTAAATGTCTGTACCTAATCTGCCCAATAAATATCGACGGCTTGCTCTAGTTGTAACAAGGTTTGATGGATAGGCAATAAATTCTCTTGCTGGTCACTCAGACCATTTTCTAACACTTTACGTTTTTCTGCACCGGTAATATGCAGGGTAATATTTTTAGCTTGCGCAACACATGCAAAGCTTAAGCTAATACGCGGCATGGGTTGTGAGCGAGGTCTTGTCGCTAGTGTTGCGCTCTGTCCGTCTGGATTAAGTGCTTGCTCAATTTCTGCTGCATCGGGAAACCAGGAAGCGGTATGGCCATCATTACCCATGCCTAGCAATAAAATATCAAAGGGTTGTTTGATCTTATCTTTAAGTTTCGCATTGTATTCGATAACGCCGGCTTCAATATCATCGACCGCAGACTTCATGCCAATAAAGTTGGCTTTGCTGGCATAATTAATTAGCAATTGCTGGCGTAACATTTTTTCATTGCTTTGATCGCTATCAGTCGCCACCCAGCGTTCGTCCACTAAGCTAACATCGATACTTTGCCAATCGATATCTGCCATGCTTAATAATTGAAATAAAGCCTTAGGCGTAGAGCCGCCTGACACTGCGATGCTGGCTCTGCCGGTTTTACCTAGCGCAATATTGAGTTGTTGGGTAATCTTGTCCGCTAAAGCGGCTTCTAATTCAGCGGCGTTAGCGAAGGCTGAAAAATTATGCGGCGCTAATAGTTGTTCAATGTTTACCATTGTCTTTCCTGATGCTGATATGGCTAATATAGGTTTCTAGTTCAAGCTGCGATTAATAGGTTCAAGTATCTATTAATCGGTACAAGCAGTTATTAATAGCTACAAGCTGCTACTACAACTAAGCAAAGTCACTGAAAGTAATATCACGACTACCAATATCTATGGCTGGTAGAGATATACCAAAGCACATTTAGCGATTGGAATATCGTATTCGCGTGCGTCGTTACGTTGAGCGAGTTTTGCCACTAGGTATGCTATTCGGATTCTGCCTGATGGGCTAGTGAGTTGAGATAAATTGGCTTTCCATGCGGTAGTTTGAGTAAAAAACTGCAGTATGGCTGTTATATTCATTGCCAAACAGTCCTATAATGGCCGCGCTTTACGCTACAGGGAAAAACTGCCGATATCTAGATCAATAAGATCGTGTAGATATTAAGCCGTATTCTGAAGCCGTATCGATGCCAAATAGTATAACTGCTCAGCAAAATTTAATCTCTAACGACCTATCCCTGCTTATCAGCTTAAATGCTTGTGCTGTTGTTATAAAGATAGTTGTGAAGATAGTTGCGAAGATAGTTATGAGGCTAGTTATAAGCTGTGCTAAATAGCAGTACGCTCAAAAAAATAGTTGACCAATAAAAACGCCACAGGATCTTAATATATGCCCGATCAATATTTAGCGGACAAAAAATTATTAGCGAGTATCGCACCGGTTGTTCCGGTTGCCGATTTTGTCGATGCCGCACATGCGACTGCAGTATGCGAACTGTATGGCGAAGCTGCAGTGCCCAGCGTTGAGGTTACTCTCCGCCGGGAAAATGCTTGGGAAGGATTTGCCGCAGCAATGAATGCCTTGCCTGAAGCTCAAATTGGCGTTGGTACGGTTGTGGATACCGAGCAATTACGTCAGGCCGTCGATATGGGTGCGTCCTTTGCTATTAGTCCCGGCATTTCAGAATCCTTAGTGACTTTAGCGCAGCAATTAGGCATTGCTTATTTTCCCGGTATTGCGACTGCCAGTGAGTTAATGTTAGCGCGTCAGCTGGGTTTAAGAGCGGTTAAGTTTTTTCCTGCCGAGGCTGCCGGTGGTATCAATATGTTAAAAAGTTTAGCCGCGCCGTTTGGCGATATGGCTTTTTGTCCAACGGGCGGTATTAACGTTGATAATTATAAAAATTATCTTGCGCTGGCTAATGTAAGCTGCGTCGGTGGTAGTTGGGTGATTCCGTCTATGGAACGATTGACTAAAGAATCAGACAAAGTCTTAAGCGAACTAAAAAGTGTTTATCAGTCTTAAACCATTGTTACATTACTACACTGATACGCTCACAGCCAAAAACTTTCACAGCAGGTAAAAGCTTTTTATGACACCTAAAGAAATTCGCAAAAGAAGAACCAAAATTGTTGCCACACTTGGACCTGCATCGAGTACGGCCGAGGTTATTGGCGACCTATTAGATAGTGGTGTCAATGTCTTTAGACTAAACTTTTCGCATGGCAGCCATGAGCAGCATGCTAATAATATTGCGATCGTTAGAGCGCAGGCCGAGCAGCGTAATCGTCATATCGGTATATTGGGCGATTTGCAGGGGCCAAAAATACGTATTGGCGATTTGCAAACGCCAGAAAAACTACTTATCGAAGATCAGGGTTTAACGCTTACTACCGATATTAATAGTGCCGATAGTGAAAACGATCGTGTTCATGTTGTGTATGAACCGCTACCAACATCGGTTAACAGCGGTGATACCTTACTGCTTGACGATGGTTTAATTCGCTTGCAAGTCAGCAGTGTTAGCGGTGTCGATGTTGTCTGTAAGGTGGTTCAGGCCGGCGTATTAAAACCGCGTAAAGGAATTAATCGCCTTGGTGGTGGTTTATCTGCCGATGCCATTACTGAAAAAGATCTAGAGGATCTTGAAGTTATTATCGCTCACGAGCTTGAGTATGTTGCCGTTTCTTTTCCTTGCTGTGCCGACGATTTACTACCGGTCAAAAATGCGCTAAAAAAGCATAATAGTGATGCAAAAATTATTGCCAAGATTGAGCGAGCCGAAGCGGTTGAAACCGAAGAACAATTAAAAGAATTAATTAATGCTGCCGATGCAGTGATGGTTGCCCGAGGCGATCTAGGTGTTGAAATTGGCGATGCGCAGTTAATTGGTATTCAAAAGCGGATTATTCGCTTATCGCGTCAGGCTAACAAGCCAGTAATTACCGCCACGCAAATGATGGAATCGATGATTACCCAGCCGGTGCCAACCCGCGCCGAGGTGTTTGACGTTGCGAACGCTGTGCTCGATGGTACTGATGCCGTGATGTTATCCGGTGAAACCGCTGCCGGTAAGTTTCCTTCCAAGGTAGTCCAAGCCATGGCGGAAACCGCACAGGGTGCAGAACTGCATCCTATGATGAGCAAGTCCAGCTACCGAGTTGAGCGGGTGTTTGATTCGATTGACGAGTCCATCGCTATGGCTGCGATGTATGCGGCTAACCATTTAAACGATATTTCTGCCATTATCTGCTTAACC
>CAJQQO010000229.1 GCA_905480475.1 uncultured Pseudomonadales bacterium
GTGATAAGCCGTCAAAGATTTCTGCCATCAAATTTGGTGATTTGCATTTACAAGGTTATGAATGGGTGAATAACGAGCGACTTGTCTTTAAAACGCGTACAAGCGTAAAAAATTATGGGGTTCGATATAACCTGACGCGCATGGCCGCTGCTAATTATGATGGGTCTAACCCCGTGTTTTTGCCGATGGAAAAAGGAATGTATGGCTACAGTAATTATGTTGGCGTTGTTAGTAGGCTTAAACTTGAGCCTGAGTGGATACTGGCTGAGCTCGACTATGAGCCGGAGACTTTTTTTAGGCGCATTCATAAAGTTAATGTCTACACCGGTAAGAAGGTGTTAGTACAAAAAAATAAAAGGGAGATCATTCATTGAATTGCGGATGCTGATGGGGAAGTGCGAATTGGTGTCAAGCTAGACTACCAATCATTTAAGAATTACGTGCGCATTTAGCACAGACAGTCCGATAAAAGGGAATTCAAACTGCTACAAAAAGCAAATTATTTCGACCTCGATTTGCTTCACCCCTACCGGTTTGATGAAGAAAATTCGAATCATCTGCTCGTGACAAGCGATAACCTGTTGGAAGGTAAAGAGTTGCTAGATTTTGACGATGAAGGGATATATATCTATGATCTACAAAAGAATGAAATTATTGGTTCATACGAAAATCACACAAAAAGAAAAATAAAGGCACAGTTAAAAAATGTTTTTAAGGAGAAGAAAATACGCTTTTTGAGTAAGGATGACAGTAACTCACTTCACGTGATAGCAACCTTTTCAGACACGTCACCCATGGAATATTTTCTTTATGACTTGGATAAACACAAGTTGTCTTCTTTGGGTAAGGAGTACCCTAGGTTGGACAGTGCGGAGTTACGAAGTATGCAGGAAGTTAATTTCGCAGCCCGAGATGGAACTGATATACCTGCATTCCTTACGCTCCCAAAGGATGGGGACGGTCCTTGGCCATTGGTAGTTTATCCACATGGTGGACCTTGGGCTCATGATATATGGGGGTTTGATAACTATGTTCAGTTCATCGCGAGTCGTGGTTACGCGGTTTTTCAACCGCAATTTCGCGGCTCGACAGGTTACGGTCAGGAGCACTTGTCGGCGGGCTACGGTGAATGGGGTAATTTAATACAAGATGATATTACTGATGGAGTTAATTGGTTAATAGAGCAAAAGAAAGTTGACCCTAATAAAGTATGTATCATGGGTTCGAGTTTTGGTGGTTACGCTGCGGCGATGGGTGCGGTGAAAACTCCCAATTTGTATCGTTGTGTGATCAGTATCAACGGCGTGTATGACTTACCAAAACACTTAAGGGACCTGAATAAATTGTTATTTAGCGATATAAACAAGATGATAAATAATCAATACGGTGATGCGAAGAATTTTTCTCCTTATCATTTGGCTGAGCAAGTTATCGCGCCTATGCTTATTATTGGTGGAGAAAAAGATACTGTGGTGCCGATAGAGCAATCTCGTAAGATGCTGAAACGGTTAAAGAAATATAAAAAGCAAGTGGAGTATGTGGAATTGCCCGATGGTGAGCATTGGCGAACGATTGAAAAAAACGAAATTGCAAAACTCACCGCTATTGGAAAATTTTTATCCGTACATTTGGATGACTAGATAGAATATGGGCTTGCTGTTAAAAGCGCACTTTTTAGTAATTAAAAAACACGGACTTATTGAGTTTATTGCTGAGATCCTGCAGTTTTTATGTTCCGCAAGATGTCAGCTAAAGTTGCGTGAGCGAGATTTATAAATACTTTTGTAACTAATGTTGATTGTTGATAGACGTTCTGAGCCGGGAGTATTAAGGAGTGATTTTGAGCTATTCTCTTACCGATAAATGCAGTCGTTAAGTCGCTTCAGGAGGTGCGCTGAATATAAGCGCGTTTTATTTTAGGTGGCCCGATTGATATATGTTCAGCTAGATCTTCAAGTCAAAAAACCGTCTCGTTAGCTGTATTTGATTGAGTGCAAGTGCTTCGACGCAAATATCCGAGTGAAATTTGAGAAAGAACTCTCTTTTCAAATAAGATGGAAAATATAAATATATCAAACCAAATTCAAGCGGTTGCTTATTTATAATGTTACAAATCCAATTGTTTCCGCAGTGCTTGTAGTTTTTCTTTTTGTTGCTCTGGCTCTAACGGTTTTGTTTTTTGTTTCTCTATCGCTTTAGCAATCGGCATACTTAGTGTGTCACCGCGCTTTATGCGCTGGATTAATAATTCGTAGTTACGCTCAAAAACCGGAAGGGTTTGCGATTCGGTTTGGCCGCTTAAAAAGAACCAGCCGGTTGCTTTACCAGCGTAATAAACAATAGGGTGCGTCCAGGCAATATTTTGTCTGGGTTCGCGCGATAAACAGGCTTCGGTATAGGCGGCTCTTACGTCAGGTAGGCCAGCGGTGGCTGCGGCATCACAGTATTCGCGAATATTGTGTAAGGTCGGCAAAAAAGTATTATCACAAATCGCCTTTCTACCCGCCAGAGTAATATGTTCTGCTTGGTATTCCACTAGTAGCCGCAACCAAAGTTGCTTAGCCATGGTTAAGGATTGATGATCCGGAAAGGCTTTATGAAACTGGTTGTGATAAGCCAATTCAAGTTCGGTAAATAAATGACTGATCGCTTCGATATGCTGATCGGTCACTTGCGGCTCAGCTATTTTTGTCGAGTGCGCCATAGCATTGCCTGCGCCCGATGGATTGGTCGCTTGCTTGGGTAATTTGATATCGGAAACATGCTTAGCCATGTTTTATGCCCATAAATTATTGATCGATAAAAAGCGACTGTTAAACAAGATCGGCGGCCCAGCTTCTGTCGGTAAGACGCTCAAATGCGTCCCCTTTACTACCGGCTTGTTGTCCGTTGCGTCGTGCCCAACGATATTTTACATGCTGCAAAAATTTAGTGTTCCACGAATGATGTAACTCATTTTTATCACGCCAAAAAAGTACAAACTCGGGAATAAGCTCGCGTGCAAAGTGGGCATCGATGTTGGCAATGGTTAATACATCAAAGACTTCATGATCGGGTATCCAGTTATCACTAATCGGTCGCGGTTCGGTATCGTGTTTTAGCGTGTGGGTAAAACGCGCCCATTGACGTTTAACATGGTTAACAAATTTTGAATTCCAAGTAGCCTGTGCTTCGTTTCGCTCTTCCCAGTACAATACAAACTCTGCAACTGCATCATCAATAAAGTTTTTATTAATTCCCATCCGTTCAAGGATTTCAATAGCATCGGGGCTAGGTTGCCATTGCTTGCCAATATTTTTTTCTGGCTGTTTGGCGCTAAGCAATTTATTAGCGGTGGCATGTAAATGTTGTTGATGCGTTTGCCAGCGGCGGCTGACATGCTGTAAAAATTTGCTGGACCATGCATGAGATGCTTCATTGCGCTCGCGCCAATAAAAAACAAATTCATCAATCGTGGCCTCAATAAACCCTTGCTCTATGCCCTGTTGCTTTAATTGCTCAACAATGGCCGAGCCGGGTCGCCAGTTAGCGGCAATACGCTGTGCGCCTAAGTCAGTATTAGTGGCGGGATTGGCTGCTTGTCTGTTCTGCGAGCTCGTTTGAGCTTGAACACGGATTTGCTGATTAATCGCCAGCTCTATGATTTGCTCTTCACTAGTCGGCATTTGGCTGATTAAAATTAGCCCAAGATCATGGACTTTAAGCAGGATACGTCGGATTGCGGCGGTTGACCAAAATGGCAGTTGCTCGGATAGGCTCAGTAAATTACTGCTAGTCCAGTGATAGTCATCGCGTGTTTGCTTTGACCCTAGCGCCAGCAGTGCCTCAAGGTGTTGCAGCAAAATGGCCTCTTCCAGGCCGATACTTGCCGCCAGAGAGGGCGAAAAGACTAGTGGGCGCTCGGGTATTAGAGATTCGGTCATAATGCTTGGCAGTGGCTTGTTCCGGGTGGGAAGTCAGGGCAGATGATGACATACCCGCCACTGATTTCGGCCGCTTATTGTAGGTCTTTGCCGCTGCAATCGCTACATCGATTCGTTAATGATTGGCTGATTTATTATGCCAAGACAATGCAGGCTTAGGGCTTAGCGCTAAGAATCCTTGCTTAGGTCTTTATCGGATGGAAGTACGCTAGAAAAGTTCTGCTCTGAATTATGCGGCGGTGCTGATAAACTGGCCAATTAACACAGGATTTTGATTTATGGCAAAGGCCAAAACAGCTTACGTCTGCACCGACTGCGGCTCCGAATACAATAAATGGCAGGGCCAATGCGTCGATTGCAGCGCATGGAATACCTTGTCCGAAATTCGCCTAACTAGCGCTACGCAGCGCGGCGAGCGTTTGGTGGCGAAATCCGGGTCGGGTTATGCCGGTTCGTTCAGTGAGGTGCAAACCTTAGATGCGATTGACCTATCCAGCTTGCCACGACAAAGCACTGGGCTAGCTGAGTTTGATCGGGTCTTGGGTGGTGGTTTGGTAGCTGGCTCGGCAATTTTGATTGGTGGCAATCCCGGTGCTGGTAAAAGCACGGTTTTGTTGCAGGTCATGTGTGAGCTTGCCAAGCAGCAATCGGCTTTATATATCACTGGTGAGGAATCGCTACAGCAAGTAGCGATGCGCGCCAATCGCTTGGGTTTACCGGCGGATAAATTGCAGCTGGTATCTGAAACGAATATTGAAACGATTATTGCCATTGCGCAAAAAATTAAGCCACGGGTTATGGTGGTTGATTCGATTCAGGTTATGCATACTGCCGATTTGCAATCAGCCCCCGGCGGTGTTTCGCAAGTACGTGAGTGCGCCGCTTATCTAACCCGTTATGCCAAGCAATCTAATACAGTAGTGTTTTTGGTTGGCCATGTGACTAAAGATGGCAGCCTTGCAGGCCCTAAAGTTTTAGAGCATATGATTGATTGCTCGATATTGCTTGAGGGTTCGTCGGATAGTCGTTTTAGAACTTTGCGCGGTCAGAAAAATCGTTTTGGTGCGGTGAATGAATTAGGTGTGTTCGCGATGACCGAGCAAGGTTTGCGTGAAGTTAAAAATCCCTCGGCGATTTTTTTAAGTCGTGCCGATGAAGATGCGCCCGGCAGTATTGTAGTAGTGTTGTGGGAAGGGACACGGCCATTACTGGTTGAGATACAAGCCTTGGTGGATGACACGCAATTAAATAATCCACGACGAGTAGCTGTAGGTCTTGATCAAAATCGTTTGTCGATGTTACTTGCGATATTGCATAGACATGGTGGTCTTGCGGTGGGTGGCTCTGATGTTTTTGTTAATGCTGTCGGCGGCGTAAAAGTTTTAGAGACAGCGGTTGATTTAGCTTTATTACTTGCAGTGGTATCGAGTTTTCGTGATCGTTGTCTGCCTAGAGACTTAGTGGTTTTTGGTGAGGTGGGTTTATCGGGAGAAATTAGGCCGGTACCAAGTGGGCAAGAGCGAATTCAGGAAGCGGCCAAGCATGGATTTAAAAAAGCGATTGTTCCCAAAGCCAATATGCCCAAGCAAAAAATTCCGGGTATGGAAGTGACAGGGGTGAGTAAGCTTGAGGATGCTTTGGCTTTGTTGTAGTTTTGATAAAGTTTAGTTTTGTTATCTCAGATTATATTTCAAGGGGTTAGTGTGCGTGAAATAACTCCATGGCCTTTCAAGTATACTGACCCCTTGAAACTCAAAATCTCCTTGTTTGTAATGAATGCGTGTTTTTAAATTGTTTAATATAACAGTGTTCGGATTTATTAAGCACGACAGCTTCAAAAAATAATTTGAGGGGGATATATGCCTGTGTCTTCGACGGAAAAAACAGGTCAGTTTGTTGAGTTGGCTCATGGGAAGGTCCATTACCATCAAGCAGGTGAAGGCGACGACCTGTTATTGTTGCATGGCTCTGGTCCCGGGGTGACTGGATGGGCCAATTATGAGGGAAATTTGCCGATATTTGCCGATAAGTTTCGGTGCACGATTTTAGATTTTCCGGGGTATGGCGAAAGCTCACCAATTGATGGTGAACCAGTATCGGCATGCGTTCAAGTTGTGGTTGAAGCACTAGAAAAACTTGATATATCGAAAACACATATCATTGGAAACTCTCTCGGCGGAATAGTTGGTGCTCAAATCGCCGCGAGATTTCCAGAGCTTGTAAACCGTTTTGTAACGATAGGGGGCATAGGCATAAACCTATTCTCTCCATTTCCGGGCGAAGGCTTAAATCTGCTAACAGCGTTTGTCGAAAATCCAACGCGAGAAAGGGTTGAGCAGTGGTTGCGCTCAATGGTCTTTGATCAGAGTATTGTGACTGAAGAGCTCATAGATGCGCGTTTCAAACAAGCTATCGAACCCATTACCTTTGAATCAACCCGTAAGCTTTATTCAGCGGAAGCAATTCAGAGAATAAAAGTTTTTCGGCATGGAGCGGGAGCTATAGATACCGTATCTCATTTGCCGCGGATACAATGCCCAACACTGATCACTTGGGGAAGGGATGATAGGGTTAGCCCTTTGGATATAGGTTTGATTCCGATGCGTATTATCCCTAACTGCGAATTACATATATTTCCGAACTGTGGTCATTGGGCTATGATCGAGCGCAAGAATGAATTTGAGTCATTGGTGCTTTCATTTTTGATGCGTCGGTAAATGATTGTTTCTAGCTTGTCGAGGTTTGATTAGTATTTCAAGTACACAGGCCTCTTGAAATCTAATCACTGAGAAAAATAATTTTGAGTTAACAGTCTACTTAGTGTGTGGGAAATTGTGTTTTATTTTTGCTGTTTGCCTGCGCAATTACTTGAGCAGAATTTATTTTATTGAACCATGGGCAACAACGAAGAGGTTTAGGCAGGTTAAATGACAGCTAATACTAAAAAGAATGTGGTTATTACTGGTTGCTCAGCAGGAGTAGGTGAGTCAGCTGCTCACTATTTTGCAGAGCAGGGATGGCAAGTGTATGCGATTGTTAGAAAACAAGTTGATGCTGATAAACTTATTGATGATTCTCGTGGTGTAATAAAGACTTGTTTAGCAGATGTCACAGATTATAAGGCGCTTCAGGAAGCCGTTAATTTTGTAGCGGATGATCTAGGCGTGCAAGGCTTGGATGCGCTGATTTGTAATGCCGGATGCGGAGGGTCTGGTCCTATCGAATTCTTACCCATCGATGAGCTAGAGATGCCGATTAATATTAATTTTTATGGCACTGTTTATTGCAACCGCTTGTTCCTTCCCTTGCTCCGTAAAGCAAAAGGTAAAATTATCAACCTAACGTCAGGGTCTATGTGTTTGGCAATGCCAAACCTGAGTACATACCCTGCCGCGAAAGCCGCGCTTGAAGTTTATTCGCGACAGTTACAAGCGGAGGTCTCTCATTTCGGCATTCGTGTGATCGTTGTTGATCCGGGCCATGTTAAGTCACGTATGACCCAAACAGCACCAGAGCAAAGTAAAATGAATTTGGCAAAGCTGCCGCCTGAAAGTTTTGAGTTCTATGGCGACATTATCGAGAATCAAATAAGAATTGTTGATGATATGATTGGCTCGGGTAAAGAGCCGGAGGACGTGGCTAAAGTTTATTACAAGATAGCTACAAGCAAAAATCCCAAGTCATTCTACGCCGTTGGCGCAGATGGAAAAGTGATGCGATTTTTGGCGAAGTGGGCTCCTGAATGGGTAAAAACTAAGGTTGCGGATTATATACAAACACATTGATAAGGCTCACTTTCGTACTCCTCTACATTAAAACTTTTAACTTGATTGCGAACTAAAAAAACAGGCAATGTTTCAAGGGGTAAGCGGTTAGCTGAATGGACACTATGCGAAACTTTAATTTACCTTATTGCACAGTTATTATTTCAGTCGTTACTGTAATTTTTTCATTTTATACAGCACACGATATCACGGGATCTTTTTTTGCAAAAGTTAGGGTTACTGATCTTGAAGGATACGGTGTTAGGCTTGAGCACCTTATCGATCTTGAATTCTGGCGATTGCTCACATCTCAGATAATCCATGTTAAGCAATATCATATGCTTTTTAATGTAATATCATTTTTTATTCTGGGATTTTTTTTAGAGCGTTACATAGGGGCCTTTAAGATGTTTTTGCTTTGGTTTATATCTGGAGCAGCAGGAACAGTGTTTAGCACCCTTTTTGGTGATCCTCCATGGAATCTAGGTACGGGCGCATCTCAGGCAATAATGGGTGTTTCTGCGCTTGGCATTTTGTTAGTTAAGCAAAAGCTTGATACCTCTAAGGGTCTAAAATATGCGCTGGCTTTCGCAATAATTCCTGCAATATCTCTGGATCTCATCTTTGCGCATTACCCAAAACCGGGGCATTTATTAGGCTTTTTAGTTGGCTTGGCCATTAGCCTGCTTTATTTTAAATTCAATTTTATTAGAATGGAGCAATATTCCAAACCTTGTGATCTTTGAGGGGAGGTTTTATTTCAGTAATTTCCGGCCATTGGCTTACCAGTTCAGCATTCAATTCTATAAAGTGTTTCTGATTTTCAGGTACTTCATCGTCTGCGTAAATGGCATCTACAGGACATTCTGCAGGGCAAATATTGCAATCAATGCATGCATCGAGTTCTCTATTACTAGCATGTTTGGCCCTTCTCTGAGTGCATCAGTTGGGCACACCTCAACGCACGTAGTATGTTTACAATTGATGCCGTTTTCGCTTACTACAAATGTCACTCTGCTAGCCCTTACGTTGATTGAAGGTGGAGCAACACAGTAGACATTATTTTTTGATCAGTAAAATGTGATGTTCCTATGACTTAAATCGGTTTTGTAGATATGAGAGCTAGCAGGGTAGAGCGTAATCATTCTGCGCGCACTGCGCTCCATTGAGCTTATTGTTATACAGTTCTCTTGTGTCGCGTCCGTTCCAAGTCGACAAGCCTCCATCGAATTATTCTAAACCCCGTTAATCACTCACCCATAAAAAAGGCCTCAAATTATTAAGGCCTTTTTTACATCTACTATTTTCTAATTAAAAATTTATATCCAATCCCTAAGCCGATTTCAACTCATTAGCATTACGTCTTTTCTCAACTTGCGGGTGATGGATATAAGTAATAACTTTAGGAATAGGTTGCAAGTATAAACATAAGTTTTCTATACCCGCTTGCTCAGCCTGTATTTTTACTTGGGCCAAAATATCATGAGCAGTATCGTTATCTACAATACAACTTAAAATACCATATTCATGGACCAGATTAACATTGTCGTGAATGCTTTCGGTGTCTGTCGTAATACGCTGACAGTAACTGGTGTTAAGTCCGGGCGCGCCATTGTCTAGCATCATATCCATGAGTTGCTCGGCATGGTCGCGATCAACCATCGCCGTTAAACTCACTTGCTCTTCTAATATACGTTGCTGCCGCGCTTTCTTTAAAAAACCTAAGCCAGCGGTTTTGCCGCTACCACCAATTTCAAATACGCTTTGATCGCGCCAGTCATCGTGGCCCATTAGATGATCGATAGCACCAATTACTTGTTGCATATTGGCGTTATGGCGATGCGCATCAAAGTGGCTGGGCAAATTAAATAGACCTTTATTTACCGGCATCTGATACATAAAGCCGTGGCCGGGTAAATCTAGATCACCCGCGTTAGCCATAGCGTGAAAAACATTATCGGCATCAGCGTTTTCAACAATGACGGTTAGTACTTCTTTTTCTGGCTGCTTGGTAATGCGCAACCAACCCAAGCGGTCACGTAAGCCGCGGCCTTCGCAGTAGTGCACGATAGGACCGTGCGCACCAGCGGCAATCGCTGCATTAGAAATTTGTTCAGTTTGGCTTTTCTCAACAATACATTGAATAATATCGAGGTTCTCTTTCATTGCAGTGATGCCAACTTGATCTGCTATATCGTTGGCTTTACAGCTGGTATTAAAATGTCCGCCAATATGTATTTCATCACAGGGCACGCTAAATACCGCGCCAGTACCTTGTCGATCCAAATTACCTTTTTCAACAATGATTTGCATAACCTTATCGATATCGGTGTTAGGCACTAAAACACGAATAACACCTTTCTCCGGACTAATCGCCGGAAATAAACTGCGATACCAACGATTATCTTTTAAGGTTCCACGTGCGTGCCATCGAACGACGTTATGACCCGCTTGTTGCAGCGCATCCAAAGTATGTTGAACGTAGGTCTCAGGCAAAATGGCGGTAACGGTTGAAGCATTTATTTGCTGTGTATACATGTTAACTCTCTCGCTTTGCTTGCTTTTTTAGCACTTTACGAATAAATAGTTTTCGTTTAATTAGTCGTTCGCTGTTTTAAAAATTGAATAACAGCGATTAAATAACCGAATCGACTTCTAACCCATTGCCAGATTTGCGTGCGTTGGTAATTAAGCCAACAGTCAGTACCGTTAAGATAGGTCCTACCGATGCTAGTGCTAAAACACCAAAGCCATCAGTAACACCGGGTACATTGCCACCTACACCAAGTCCAATCGCTAGTACTAAGGGTACTGTGATAGGGCCAGTGGTTACGCCAGCACTATCCCAACCGAAGTTGACAAATTCTTCTGACGAAATCCACGTTAATACCAATAACAATAAGTACGGTGGAACTAACATGGTGATTAAGGGGATGTTGTAGGCGATTTTTAAAATGCCTGCCGCAATACCTAAGCCAACACCAATCGCAACACTTTGCATTAACAAACGTTTGCGGAATGCACCGACAGTAATACGTTCAACGGTATCACCTAATGCGTTTAAGGCCGGCTCGGCAAGTGTTGCACCGTAACCAAGATAAAATGCAAAGATAATGGCAATCATCTTTCCCCATTCGCCGCTTTCAATCATTGGTCCTGCACTAAAAGTCGAACCCCAAACACTGATCTCGGCAAAGGTAGAGGGAACATTGCTGCCCAATTGACTACCTAATGGCGTAAGGCCTAAAGTAATCCCTAAGCCAAATAGAGTCATACCGGTAAGCGCAAAAATAACACCAACACCTACTTCTTCAGGGTGAGTTAGTTTTTGTTTCAGTACGACGCGTAAGACAAAGAATAAAAAGATACACAGCGGAATAATGGCACGCAATGCATCCATTAATGCTTGTTTAACTGCCGAACCCATGTCTTTACCAGAATCCCATGCGGCAACTTCTGCGGCTTCGACAGCAGCGGTTTTTTCAATAACCACTAATGGGTTTTCAAGAATAATCTTGCCATCCTTAAAGACCGCTTGACCACCTTCCAGTGCAAAGCTGTGATTGCTATCCAAATTACCTTCTGTAACAAAGCTATTAAACTCTTGCTCAGAGAATAAAGCGGCATTGCTTGCATCTGCTGTGTTCGCTTCCGGGCTATCGGTAACGGCTTCGGTTAATGTTGCAGGTGGATAGATCTCACCGCTGTATTTTTCAGCGCCGTAGTAATCGTCCGCTGAGTAGTGATACAGGGCCAGTATTAATACTGCAAGGATAGGAAATAATGATGCCAGTGTGACAATACCAAAACCGGCATTGTTGGAATTACCTTTACTGACCACCCGACAAACGCCAATACCTAATGCCAAAACTAATGGCACAGTTACTGGGCCGGTCGTTACCGCGCCACAGTCCCAAGCTAAACCGAGTACCGCTTGTAATATTTCGTTTTGACTAAAGAAGGCTGATAGCGCTAATAAACCAGAGACAACAGGAATAATTAATAGCTTGAGTGACCAGCCATAAAAGAAACGCATCACGCCAAGTAGCACGGCAAAGCCAACGCCAATGCCGACACACATAACCAATTGACCAGAGAAATCATTGAGCAATGAATACAGTAGTGGGGCTTTATCAGGGCTAACGCCGCTGCCTGCCGCTTTAAGTACTGCGATAGCGGGTTCAGCAAATGTAGCGCCAATACCTAATAAGAAAGCAAAACCCAAGATGGTTGGCATTTTGGATTTATGCGGAAACACCGAGCCTATGGATTCCCCTAGCGGCATTAAGCCAAGCCTTAGGCCCTCCATAAAAAACATTAAACCTACCATGACAATAAATATGCCAAAGCAAATCATTAAGCTGTAAACCAGTGGTAGTTGCAGGATCAGCACCTGAAATACCATCAAATAGGCAACGATAAACCAAACGCTTTTCAGCTGCTCCATAAAGTTGCGTTTGAAGTAGGGGATTAACAGTCGAAGCGTATTTCGGGTACCCAGCTGGGTTCCGGATTCGCTTAACTGTGCATTGTCGGTTTTATTGGCGATGTAAGTCATATCAACACTCGAGCCTATTGGTTTTTTTCTGCCAAGGTTTCTTTCGACCTTGGCTTATGTATTGGGGCTGAGCAATAAATCTTTGCTGCTCAACATAATAAAGCGTAGACGTCAAGTGGGTTTATGCCATAAGGTCAAATAGTGAGCAGGTTTAGGGGTGGGGTATTACTGAGTCAGCGCAATATTAGTGACTGGGCTGCTTAGAAATTATTATTAAAACCATTGCTATAGCAGTAATTGATTGAATAGTAGGCGATAAGATTTTTAAAACTTAGGCGTTTTTGGGCCGCAGAAAATAGAGTCGATAGGGTATTTAAGACAGCCTGGAGGGAAGATGTGATGACATTTTCTGGAAGTTGTTTGTCATATAAGCCCACAATATAAATCGCTTATCGCAGATTTATATTGCGGCTTGAGCGGCGTTTTTACTAGCTTTTTATAGCGCATTCGTTTGGGTTGAGCGTCGCTGCCTTTTCTGGCGACAAAATCTTCGTGGTACTCGGTGTAGTTACCTTCAAAAAATACCACTTCAGAATCACCTTCGTAAGCCAGAATATGGGTAGCAACACGATCCAAAAACCAACGGTCATGCGAGATAATCAATGCGCAGCCGGGAAAGTTTAATAGCGCTTCTTCTAATGCTCTTAAAGTTTCAACATCCAAATCATTTGACGGTTCATCCAGCAGTAAGACATTGCCACCTTGTTTTAATGTGGTGGCTAGTTGCAGTCGACCGCGTTCACCGCCGGATAATTCGCCGACTTTTTTCTGTTGGTCGGTGCCTTTAAAATTAAAGCGGCCAATATAGGCACGTGAGGACACTTCATAGCCGCCAATTTGAATCATCTCTTGGCCGTTAGATACCGACTCCCAAACGCTAACATCATTCTTCATCTCATCGCGCATTTGCTGCACGTAGGCGATATCAACGGTTTCGCCGATCTTAATCTCACCGCTATCGGGCTGTTCTTCACCGGTAATCATTCTAAACAGTGTGGATTTACCCGCGCCGTTACCGCCAATAATGCCGACAATGGCGCCTTTAGGAATGGATAGACTTAGATCTTCGATCAGTGTGCGGTCATCGTAAGATTTTTTAACGTTCTTAAGTTCAATCACCGAGTCACCCAAGCGCTGACCGGGCGGAATATAGATTTCGCTGGTTTCGCTGCGGCGTTGAAAGTCTTGTGAGCTTAATTCGTCAAAGCGCTGCAAACGTGATTTGCTTTTGGCATGACGGCCTTTGGCATTAGAGCGAACCCACTCCAGTTCAGCCTTAATGCTTTTTTGCCGCGAGGCTTCTTGTTTTTCTTCCATGGCTAAACGTTGTTCTTTCTGTTCTAACCAATTGGAATAATTGCCTTCGTAGGGAATCCCGCGACCGCGATCAAGCTCCAGAATCCAGCCTGCTGCATTATCCAAAAAGTATCTATCATGGGTAATGGCCACTACGGTGCCGGGGTAATCTTCCAAAAACTGCTCTAGCCAATGTACACTTTCGGCATCCAAATGGTTGGTTGGCTCATCGAGTAATAACATATCGGGGTTAGAGAGTAACAATCGGCACAAGGCAACGCGTCGTCGTTCACCACCTGACAGCTTGCTTACATCGGCATCCCAAGGTGGAAGGCGCAATGCATCAGCGGCAACCTCTAATTTGTGATCAAGATTATGTGCATCGCCTGCCTGCAGAATATTTTCTAAACGTTGTTGCTCTTTTGCCAAGGCATCAAAGTCGGCATCAGGATCGGCGTAGGCGGCATATACTGCATCCAATTTACCTTGTGCTTCGGCCACTTCTCCTAAGCCATCTTCAACATTGCCGCGCACATCTTTGCTTTCATCAAGCTGTGGTTCTTGCGGTA
>CAJQQO010000230.1 GCA_905480475.1 uncultured Pseudomonadales bacterium
AAGAAGCTAGGTGGCTTCAACAAACAAGTTCAGAAAGCGCTTTTTTTGTGAGGACAAGTAAAACTTAGCCCTTCGGCTGCGTTTTACAACTCATCAGTGATCTAGCGACCTAATTGTTACTCGTTAGACGCAACCTTCCTACCAGCGACTCAAGAACGGACTGCGAACACGAGTCGATTTTTGCAAAATTGATCAATCGCACTAGAAAATAAGCGGTGAATTTATTTTGCCAAAATTTATTCCGGACAGTAGTGTATCAATGGGCAGTCAGTGCCGAATAATTTGACTGGTTTAACCCATCAGCGTCATCCAACAAAATGTTAAGATAAAGCTATCGCAGCGATTACCACTGCCAATCAAATAACTTAACACAGAAAACAATCCTTACGGAGCAAAGCATGTCGAATAATGAATCCAACCCCTATGCCGATTACGCTAAAAAAAGTACCCACTACGGTGAAGACGGTTATAAGGTGGTATTAATTGATGAACCTGCCGAAGGTGTTAGACGCATTACCTTAAATCGGCCGGAAAAGCGCAACGCACTTAATCATCAATTGCGAGGCGAAGTGCTACACGCATTACAAACTGGCGATCAAGATAGCAGCGTTAAAGTAATGATTGTTCGCGGTGCCGGTAAATGCTTTTCGGCGGGTTATGACCTAGGTGGTGGTAACGAAGGGCTAGACTACCCTTTTCATACCGCTGGCGGCGATAGCCAATGGCCAAGGCACGTAGTTGAAAGCTGGATGAAAATTTGGGATCTATCCAAACCGGTGATTGCGCAAGTGCATGGTTATTGCTTGGCAGGCGGTAGCGAACTGGCAACGGGTTGCGATGTTGTTTACGTTGCCGACACCGCGCAAGTGGGTTATCCAGCTGTACGTTTTGGCGTACCGGATATGCAGTTTCATCCGTGGTTGGTTGGTATGCGCAAAGGTATGGAGATGCTATTAACGGGTGATTCACTGAGTGGCGAAGAAGCCGTTTCTTATGGTTGGGCGACGCGCTGTTTTGCAGAGGCAGAATTAGAAGCAAAGACGCTTGAACAAGCGCAACGTATCGCCAGTATTCCGGGAGATATTTTAGCGCTTAACAAACGCGCGGTGCATAGACAAATGGAAGTCATGGGCTTAAGAGATGGCTTGCGTCAAGGTACAGAGATTTGCACACTGGCCACGCATCAAGCCACTTTTAAAGCCTTTATAGAAGCAACCGATGGTGGCACAAAACTAACCGGGGCACTGCAAGAGCGCGATGAAAAGTTTGGTGATTATCGCACCAAAAAATAAGGGCTAAGAATAATAATTAGCCCTTAAGTTTAGCCGCTAAAAGTGTGAATAGCTTTTTAGCAAAGCTTGATATATCAACCGGCATTTATTAGTGATTCACCATCACAACCTATATAAGATGCTTTTGGGCAAATAAAACCAACCTCAATTTGATGTTTTTTGAACAATTAAAATTGGGGCTTTTAAACGACTATGTCCAAGCCACCCAGAGAGACACGGGATAAGTAAGTAACACTTTTTAGGTTCTTTAATTAATGAATTCTTCTAAGACGGTTTTTATCGACAAGCGACTAACAAACAGTAAAATACCTAAATGATCTGGGACCTACCAACAAGACTCTTCCACTGGCTACTGGTTATTGCTGTCGGCTACGCTTGGTTTGCGGTTGATGTATTGGAAGATATGGAGCAACACTTTTACGCTGGCTATTCAGCCTTAACACTTATTCTATTTAGAATTATCTGGGGCGTACTCGGCTCTTATCATTCACGGTTTGCACACTTCCCACTATCAATCAGTAATATTAAAAGTTATAGCAAAAGCTTATTCTCTAGCAAAGCCGATATCCAACCCCGCAATTATTTTGGCCATAACCCCCTAGGCGCATTATCCAGCATTGCAATAATAGGCATTATCTTACTACAAACTCTAAGCGGGTTATTTGCCAACGATGGGTATTATGTTTACGGCCCACTGGCAGAAAGTATTTCTAGTAAGCTCTCCGCTTTTATTACCGAAGTCCATGAGTTTAACTTTAATATTATTGCAACATTGATCGCGCTGCATATTATTGCAATCGTCTATTATCAATGGGTAAAAAAGCAGAAGTTAATTGCGGCAATGATTCACGGTAAAAAAACCATCGCCGCTAAAGAAATAACTCAAGATGCGGATTTAACAACAAAACCGGCGTCAAATATTTTAGCCCTATTTATCTTCTTACTAATTGCTTCTGCAAATTATTTTTTATTTATTGGCTAAAAAATCTATTTAATAAGCAGATCGGCAAACCAGCCCACTCAACAAGACGCTTATTCTTTGTCTTTCTCTTTGTAATTACGATGACATGCGCCACAAGTATCGCCACCAAACTTACGCGGATTAAACCCTTCGATATCACCACTTTCAGCAAAAGCGGCGGCAGTTTGCTGAAGCTCATTAGCGCGACGTGAAAAGTCTTCGCGATCTTGCCAGATTTCGGGCTTGGCTTTACTACCCTCAACAATACTATTAGCAATAAAACCTTCATCAATCAAACCGGCCAAATAGGCCATATCACCAGCATGCTTTTGAAAAGCCTGCTTATCCGCCTGTATTTTGGCTTGAATCATCTGCCCCATCTTCCATTCCATCGCATGAAATACTCCGCCGCGATATTGATAGGCTTTTTCTTCTGGGGTGCGGGTATCTTGCTGCGCTAGTGCCGCGGATGACATAACAAACGCTATAGAAGCCGCAAAAAAAACACTTAACACTTTCTGGGTAGTTGAACCTAAAACATTATTCATTGACATCTCCTTTTGATTAAAAAATCGAATGCACAAAGCTCGCTAATCGAGCCTTAGGCAATCTAGCATTTATTTGAACGATACTTCAAGTAACACATTCGCCTGAGATTAAAGTGATTAACCGGCGGCAACATTTAAGCTATCGGCTACTTTTTCAAAAGTAATCGGCATGGCTTTAATACCTTGCACAAAGTTTGATTTCATATATTGGATATCACCATCAAACTGCGGATTAGCCATGCGCGACAGCACTTCTTCAAGCATTATTTTCATTTCCAGCTTGGCAAGGTGCATACCAAAACAATTGTGACGACCAATACCAAATGAGCGAATATCACGACCTAAGTCCGTATGCCTATCGGCACGATGAATATCAAAGTCATAGGTATTATCAGGGAATACCGTTTCATCAAAATTTGCGCCGTGATAATACATCACCACTTTATCGCCCTCTTTAATTTCTACATTACCTAGCTCCGGTGCTATTACATCTTGCGTTGCAGTACGGCGCATACAAATAAACGGCGTATTAAAACGTAACATCTCGGCAATCGCCGATTCTATTTTTTCAGGATGGTCCTGCAAATAACGGTATTGCTCAGGATTTTGCATCAAGTTTTTCATGGCGTGAGTAATGGTCGTACGAGTACTTTCATTACCCGCGCCAATAATCATTAACACTATCCATGCGAAGGTCTCATCAGAAATCAACTCACCATCAATTTTACCGTTAAGCAATTGACTGCTGACATTGTTCTCGGGCGATCCACGCCATTTTTTTGCTAACTCAAAGGCATAGATCATTAGCTCCATCGCCGCGTGTTCTGACTGCTCACGACCATTAGACATATCCGGATCATCTGCAAACATCATCGTGTTTGTCCAATCGAAAAACTTCTGTCTATCTTCGGCGGGAATATCAAAAAACTCTAAAATCATTAACAGCGGTAACTCAGCAGCGACATCGCGTACAAACTCACACGACCCTTTATCAATAACCTCATCGACAATACGTTTTGCGTGCGCCCTGGCACGTGGCTCATAAGTAGCCACTTGTGCAGGCGAGAAAAAATCCCGAATCAACTTTCGGTATTCTAAATTTTTAGGCGGATCAAGATTAAGAAACATACGCGACTGAATATTATCAACATTGTCTTGATCAAACTCCATCGGAATCGCGCCACGACGCTGCGAAGAAAACAGATCATTATTTTTTGACACAAAGTCAATCGCCGACTGACGAGTAATCGCCCAAAATGGCACGCCAGTTATCGGATCTTCAATTTTTACTGCGGGGCCTGCCTCACGAATCCGAGCAATTTCGGTATTATCCAGACCACCATCAGCAAAGGCGGGATCCATT
>CAJQQO010000231.1 GCA_905480475.1 uncultured Pseudomonadales bacterium
ATTGCTGCTGCTGACACTGGCGTTAGCATTATTGCTACCGCTGCGCGTTAGACTATTATCAACAGCATCACTGCCGCTGTTCCGAGGTTTACCCGGTTGCGGTGCGTTAATGTTGTTAATATCGTTAACCATGTCTATTTAGTCGCTTAATTCGTTAGTGTCGTGTGTCGTCTGACATTCAAATCTGACTTGTAGCGTTTGTCTTCATCCCGTTGGTTTAAAACAGTGTTTGCATTATCTGGCTGCGACTTTATTATCGCCGAGCTGTGATACGCAAACCTCTGGCTAATAACCGATAGAGGATTTAGACATCCAGTCAGTAGGCTGTTTAAGCCGGTCGCTTCGAATGCTTGAGTCCTGTATCGGCAATTATCTATCAAACTTGAATCCAATTCCGAACAAATTTTGCGTTCTGACTAGGCTTTGCATTCAAGTTATTGAAATATAATTAGTTTTTCTATCTACCGGATCAAATCGGACCGATATTTTTCGGTTTTATCAATCGCCTGTCCCTTCTTAGGGATATCCATCTCAGAGATCGTCCCATACCGGCATGCCTCCAGGCCCTACAGTGCCTGTCCCATGCAGGCCCTTCTTGGCTACATAATGGTTTGAACCTTGCCCGGGGCGATAACTCTGGCCTTGATCACTCGTTTAGAGCTTCGATTGCGAACGGCTATTTGTTGACCTTCGCTGCCATCTGCCATGGCTAGGCCAGGCATACTGGCGCTTACACCGTTTGAGCTTGCGATAATCACGACTTCATCGCCACGTTTTATCCATTTAGGCTGAACCAAGGATCGCTTACTTAACGGTTTACCAATTTCAATAGAGCGGGTGGCTAGCAGGCCGACGGCATCCTGAGTCTGCATTAGATAATCGTTTTCCATACCACCAAGCTTTTGCTCGCTTAATTCAAGATCGCTAGCGCTAATCACGTCATTGCGTTGGATGGGGCGCTTAGCGGTAACGACAGTCCGCCAATAATCAAAATGGATAGGCACAAAAATCGCCCAAGGCTTGTTATCCTCACAGCGAACCTTAATTAGCTTGCGGCCAGCACGTGCATTGCTTTTTTGCGGGTCAAAGCTCAACGTTTTATCGCAGCGACGTAGCGAAAGCCTGGAATCCATGTTCGCAGCGCGGTATTCAATTCGTGCGCCGCTAGCGGACGCATTTAAATGTTGACGGGCAAATTCCAGCGTTAAGCGTTGAATTTCTTCTGCGCCAATGGTTTTGCTTTCCAAGGCTGGTTCCGTTGCAGTTGATGCCGCGGCGAAAAAGCTCAAAGAGCCGGCGGCTAGCAGCGTTAAAAACAGGGTATGCAACTGACTAGCGATGAATCGCTTGCAAAAGTGCCTGTCCCATTTGGATTGTCGTTTGGATTGCATAGCTTTTGTCTAATTGCTGATCGTTTAGTGAGCGCCAAAATACCGCCAAGTGAAGCTGCATCAATGTAAGCAGCAATTTCCATGCCGTTTGGGCTGGCTTTGATACTTTTAAAAAGCGTTTGATTCCATTTTGGCGACTGTAGAGGCTGTAGCTGTCTGTCCCGTTTAGATTTGTGAAGTGCCTGCCCCATTCGGCTTCGTTCGATTACGCCTTTCCCCCTTTAAAAGCTCTCTCGCAAACCATCGCTTGCCGCTAAGCGGCAGGGGTTTGCCGCATGCCGGGTTTGTTGTCTTATTTTTCGCGTGGAAATATTGGTTAAGTCATTGAATTAAAACAATAAGTTCGATTTGGCATATCGGTTGCTAAATCACATGTGGGAAAAGCCCTTAGGCAAAGATGATTTAGAGATAGATGTTATGGCGGCAATCAGTTTTAGCAATGCATTAGGTGTTCACGAACGCGCTTTGCATTTGCGTACCGAAAGATCAGCGGTCTTGGCTAATAATTTGGCGAATGCTGAGACACCAGGGTTTAAATCACGCGATTTCGATTTTGGCGCCGTACTAAAAGCAGCCAAGGCTGATCGCTCAAATATGCAGATGGCGCGAACTAACGCCGGACATTTGGCACCGGCGGCCAATGAAAGTGGCGTATCTGTTGATTTGTCATATCGCGTTCCGCTGCAGCCCAGTATTGATGGCAATACGGTAGATCCACAAATGGAAAGCGCTGTCTTTGCTCGTAACGCTTTGGAATTTGGCGCCAGCTTCCGCTTTCTAAATGGCCGCTTCTCAGGTTTGAGTAAAGCCATTAGCGGACAGTAAGAAATTAGAAAGCCATTAGGGCTAACCAAAGAGCAATTAACGTAAGTAGAGAAACAGAGAAAAAGCTATGAGTTTGGGAAGTGTATTTGATATAGCAGCATCGGGTATGAGCGCGCAAACCGTTCGCTTAAATACCACCGCCAGTAATATGGCTAATGCCGATACCACCGCAGGCTCCGAGGCCGAGGCTTATAAAGCGCGTCGACCAGTATTTACCGCCAGTAGCGAAAATAGAACCGGTTTGGGTGGTGGCTTTGGTAGTCAGGATCCATCGGGTTTTGGTGTGATGATTCAGGATATTGTTGAGAGCCAAGCGCCAGTGACTAAAGCTTACGAACCTAATAACCCGCAAGCCGATGAGCAAGGCTATGTGTTTTATTCCAACGTTAATACCGTTGAAGAGATGGCCGATATGATTTCTGCATCACGCTCATTTCAAATGAATGTTGAAATGATGAATACCACTAAATCGATGATGCAACGTTTATTGTCTATGGGGCAATAAAACGAGTCGTTAAATAAATCAAACCAACAAATTTTAAATTTTGCACGAGCAATATCAGGTAAACGATATGAATGAAATTAACTCCTCAGCGACTAGTGAAGTTCTTAACTCTCTGTCGCTTAAAACGCCAGAGGCTAAAAAGAACGATGAATTGGGTAAGGATGCATTTTTGCAGTTAATGATTGCACAGCTGCAAAACCAGGATCCACTGAGTCCAGCAAAAGGTGAAGACTTTATTGCCCAGCTTGCGCAGTTTAGCTCGGTTGAAGGTATTCAAAATATTAACTCAGGTATTGATGAGTTAGCCACGGCGTTTAGATCAAGTCAGGCATTAGAAGCATCATCGCTGGTTGGCCGGCAAGTACAAGTCAGTACTGATACCGCAACACTGTCTTCATCGGGCCCTGTGCGAGGCACTATTGATTTAGCAACCAGTGTTTCCAATTTGCAATTATTTATTGAGGGCCCAGACGGCCAACTGGTTAAAACGCAATCCTTTGGTTCATC
>CAJQQO010000232.1 GCA_905480475.1 uncultured Pseudomonadales bacterium
AATAAGGGTAGAAGCTGATATCCATCCGCTGAGCTAAACGATCGATATCAACCGATTGAACCACAATCGGCCATTGCTCCGACCATTGATCGGCCTGCAATAACACCGGCTCACCCAAGGGGACATACACTTTGGCTATCAGCTCAACATGCTCTTCTACCGGTGGAACGACAGGTAGCTGCCGTCGATCAGCAAAGCCTTCTATCCAGCCACGGTTGACCAGTAAGCTAGCTCCTTGATCGGTAGTAAAAGGTGCTAAGACCTCATAACCCACACTGCCATTTTTAATTCGATTATCTAACAACAGCAAATGTTGATTATCAAAATACCCTGCAAAGCTAAGGCGTTGATTTCCCTGCGCTAAACCTTGATCGGCGGCCGCTTGAATGCTCGCTGCCAATGCTATCGGCGGCAGTGAGCTTTGCTGATCGAACTGTGCTTGCAGCTTCTGCTTCTCTTCAGCACGCTCAATTTGCCAAAAGCCCAAACGCATTAACAAGGGCACAGCAATCAATACCAGCAACAGAATTTTCCAGTTGGAATCCCAGCGATATGCTGTCATAGTCGCGGCACACTTTTGCAAAAAACCATTTTCACAGAACGTCTCGCACAAGGCTTCGCAGCGAGCAACTTTTTAGGCATAGCCATTATGTTAATTAAAATCATTATTGTGATCTTGCTGATAGGATTGCTAATCAGCTTAGGCAGCGGATTGGTATTTCTATTTAAAGACGTGGGCACTACTCGCCGCACGATGCACGCACTAGGCGTAAGGATTACGCTCGCTGCGGCGCTCATGGCAACAACAGCTTACGGTTTTTACTCGGGGCAGTTAGAAGTAGGGGCGCCATGGGATGCGCACAAATACACACCCCAGCAATCGGCGCAGAGCGCCGAAGCTCCAATATCAAATAATGTAGACAAAGAAGAATAAGCATACCCATACGACATCAACAAAGTGCCAATACCAGGAAGCCGCTTCAAAACCAAAACAGTCTTCATGCGAGAAGTGACCTTTCTGCGCGCGTAACAACATAATCAGCAGCATGGTCATACCCAAGAATACGTGGAAGCCGTGGAAGCCGGTCAACATAAAGAAGGTCGTACCGTAAATACCGCTTTCCAAAGTTAAGCCAAGATCAACATAAGCTTCATGGTATTCCATATACTGTAAGAATAAGAAGCCGATTCCCAGCGCTACAGTAATAAACAACCAGCCTTTAAATGCACTACGGTTATCATTCTTCAAACCAACGTGAGCCATATGTACCGTGACCGAAGACGCTAACAGGATAATGGTGTTGTAAAGCGGCAACCAATGTAATAAACCATTATGTGCATCCGCGGGATACAGGCTGTTACCTTCACCAGCGCCAACAAAAGCTGCTTTTGCGCCATTAACCACTTGATCAGGTGTTTCCATCATCGGCCAAGTGTATTTAAAGTTTTCCCACAATAAGGCTATATGCACGCCTTTATCACCTTCACCGCCCAACCATGGGCCAGCAAAATTGCGCACATAAAACAAAGCACCAAAGAAAGCGGCAAAGAACATCACTTCAGAAAAGATAAACCAGCCCATTCCCCACACATAGCTGCGCTTTAACTGCATGCTATTCATGCCTTGCATGTTTTCGCTAATGGCCTGACGAAACCAGAAAAACAAAGTCGCACTTAAAATAAGAAAACCAGCTATCGAAATATAACGACCTGAACCGCTAGTTTCGGCCTGCATCTCATTAAAGAATGTGCCCAATCCAAACACAAAAGCAAACAATCCAATCGTAGCCAATATCGGAAACGCTGACTGCTCAGGCACATAATAAGGTTCGTAGCCGTCTACACTCTTCGAATCTGTAGCCATTTTTTCTTCTCTCCGCTTTGGCAGCACCGTGCCCATTAGCACTTAGAGCTGCATTTAAATCTGAAAATACTTATTTAAAAATTTCTATCACTGTCTAAAGCTAGATTATCGCATTGCCATACTATCGACTGAAATAACGCCGGTTTCAGTTACATCAAACAAGGTGTACGACAAGGTAATCGTATTCACATTGCTAGGTAGATCTCTATCAACAATAAACTTTAGTGGCATATCAACCGACTCGCCGCCGGTTAACAATTGTTGATTAAAACAAAAACATTCGGTTTTATGAAAATACGCTGCAGCTCTACCGGGTGAAACACTGGGTATTGCCTGCGCTACCATCTCTTTTGACGATGGGTTTCTAGCATAAAACGTTGTTTCTATTTCTTGCCCCGGGTGTACTTTGACCTTAAATACCTCAGGTCTAAACTCCCACAGCATTTGCTCATTATTAGTCGCGACAAACTGCACGGTAACTTGGCGACTGGTATCAATCAGCTCGGTTACTCGCACAAAGGCCTCGGCATTGGTTTTACCGTTTAAACCAGTAACATCACAAAACAAATCGTACAGTGGCACCAAGGCAAAACCAAAGCCAAACATGCCAATCGTAACTAGCACCAAGCGCACAACGAGTGTGCGTACCGGGGTTTTGATTTCAGGCTCCAAAGCCATGATATTGATTTGCCTCTCGCTCTTTCGCTACTTACCTTTCCACTATATTTACAAGCTAACTGCTTACTACTTAATAGGTGGTGGAGTAGTAAAGGTGTGGTAAGGAGCTGGTGATGGAATAGTCCACTCCAGGCCTTCAGGATTTTCCCAAACTTCGTCTGTCGCTTTCGCGCCACCACGAATCGTTTTGATAACGATAAACAGGAAGAACACCTGACTGAAGCCAAATAGGAATGCACCCATACTGGCAATCTGGTTAAAGTCGGCAAACTGTAAAGCGTAATCGGGAATACGACGTGGCATTCCAGCTAAACCTACAAAGTGCATTGGGAAGAACGTGACGTTCAAGCCAATAAATGACAACCAGAAATGCGCTTTACCTAAACGCTCGTCATACATATTGCCGCACCATTTAGGTAGCCAATAGTACACAGCCGCCATAATAGAGAAAATTGCACCCGGTACCAATACGTAATGGAAATGCGCTACTACAAAGTAAGTATCGTGGTATTGGAAATCTGCTGGCGCGATTGCCAACATCAAGCCGGAGAAACCACCAATGCTAAACAAAATAACAAAGGCAATCGCAAATAGCATAGGCGTTTCAAAAGTCATCGAACCACGGAACATGGTTGAAACCCAGTTAAACACCTTAACGCCTGTCGGCACCGCAATAAGCATCGTGGCGTACATAAAGAACAGCTCACCGGCAATCGGCATACCTACAGTAAACATATGGTGAGCCCATACGATAAACGATAAGAATGCGATAGACGCCGTTGCGTATACCATCGAGGCATATCCAAACAGCGGCTTGCGCGCAAAGGTCGGGATAATCGCCGATGCAATACCAAACGCTGGCAAGATCATAATGTAAACTTCGGGATGCCCAAAGAACCAGAAAACGTGCTGGAACAATATCGGGTCACCACCGCCAGCAGCACTAAAGAAGCTGGTGCCAAAGTGGATATCCATCAACATCATCGTGACACAACCCGCCAGTACCGGCATTACCGCGATTAATAGATACGCAGTAATCAACCAAGTCCAAACGAACAGCGGCATTTTCATTAAGGTCATGCCCGGTGCGCGCATATTCAATATCGTCGCAATGATATTGATCGAACCCATAATCGATGACGCACCCATAATATGGATAGCAAAGATAAAGTAGGTAACGCTAGGAGGCGCATAGGTTGTTGAAAGTGGAGCGTAAAATGTCCAACCGAAGTTAGGACCGCCGCCTTCCATAAATAGTGTTGATGCTAATAACGCGAAAGCAAACGGAAGAATCCAGAAGCTCCAGTTATTCATTCTTGGCAGTGCCATATCAGGCGCACCTACCATCATTGGAATCAGCCAGTTGGCAAGACCAAGAAAGGCTGGCATAACCGCGCCAAACACCATGGCCAAACCATGCATGGTTGTCATCTGATTAAAAAACTCAGGTCTGACCAGTTGCAAGCCAGGCTGAAACAACTCAGCTCGAATGACTAGCGCAAAAACGCCACCCAACAAGAACATAGCGAAACTAAACCACAAGTACATGGTGCCGATATCTTTATGGTTCGTGGTAAATAACCAGCGACCAAACCCTTTTGCAGGACCGTGATGATCACCCATTATAGGTGCCCCCTATTGATTTTTCTTGAAAGTTAAGATGTCGACCGGCTGGAGCTGATCACCCATGTTATTGCCCCAAGCGTTTCGCTTGAAAGTAATAACAGAGGCCAAGTCGATATTATTAAGTTGATTGCCAAAGACTGGCATAACTACATTTCCAGCAACCCCGTTGACCATTACATTAATATGGTTATCAATCGGCCCGGTAGTAATTCCGCTGCCAACAAGAGATGGGCCGAGACCGCCCTCACCATTTACGCCGTGACATGCTACGCAATTTGCCTGATAAACCTTTTCGCCGCGAGCATACAGCTCGTCCATTGAGAACGTTTGTGACATAGCTGCTCTAAGCTCTTCAGCTTCCTGCTTTTTGCCAGCTAACCAGTTTTGATAGTCTTGCTCTTCCATCGCCTCAACCACGATCGGCATGAATCCGTGCTCTTTACCACACAATTCTGCACACTGCCCTCGATATGTACCCGGCTCTTCGACGATTGTCCACGCATCATTGATGTAACCTGGAATCGCATCTCGCTTAACCGCTAACGCAGGCACCCACCACGCGTGAAGCACGTCGTTGGCAGTAATTAAAAAACGTATTTTCTTATTGATCGGAATAACCAAAGGCTCGTCAACCTCAAGCAAGTAATGCTCGCCTTTGGGGACTAAACCGTAAATTTCGTCCTGCGAGGTGCTTAAGTTACTGAAAAAACCGACATCCTGACCCAAATACTCATACTGCCACTTCCATTGATGACCGACAATTTTGATATCGATATCTGCTTCGGTAGTGTCGTAGATCTTGATAAGGGACGAAGTTGCGGGAATCGCCATCAAAACCAGAATAATCGCTGGAACGATTGTCCAAGCCAATTCAACGGCGGTGCTTTCATGGAATTTAGCAGGAACTGCACCGACTGATTTGCGATGCATAATCATGGAATAGAACATAATTCCAAAAACCACTACGCCAATCCATACACAGATCCAGAAAATCAGCATATGCAGATCATAAATTTCACGACTGACCGCGGTCACACCCTCGGTCATATTTAGCCCCCAGCGCTGCGCTTCATCAACCGCAGCATCGCTTGCAGCCAAAACTTGGCCGCCGGTCATCAAAAGCACTGGCAACATCATTAGCCGGCTGAAAACCAACAAGAGCTTGCTCGCAAGCTGTTTGGTTATTAAACGCATAGTCCCCTATCTCCCAAAACTTTTAGTAAATGTCTTATCGACACGGCCGCGAATTACTTACACCAGCTTAGACTAGTGGTGCTCCGCGATCCGTTTGGCAATCCATTTAACGTGAAAATTTAAACAAAATTGCCGTCTTTCTATAATATGAACCGACCTAGATGTCCGGATCAAGGTGCTCTCTTTAGCTCAGCTTGCTAAACCTTTCTTAGCAAGCCGGTACATATCAATTTGGTCTACAAATTGGCCCGACCGCAAACAAACCACGAGACGAGGAAAAAATGACCGGCTTTTCACCGATAGCGTTTTTTTATCTCAGATCGATACGCTTAGATTGACTGTGCCTTTTTATGCAAAGTTTATAAAGCAGCTATCAACGATGTTGAACGATGGTGCAATGTCTTCACCGTTAGCAACAGTGATACAAGTATGATGCGATTGTGACAGGCATGGCACAAGCTTATACACACCACCTGTGCGACAAAACGCCGCGATTATAACAAAGTAAATAAATAACGCGCTATCTGACGACCAATAATATCAATATGTTTGCTGAATCTCCGTAGAAATACCATTATCAAGGACAGCATCCTAAAAATCCAAGGCTTTTTAATTTCAGCACGACATAATTCCTGCCTTTCGCTCTATACTCGATCGGCTATTCGCCATGGTATTAGCTGAATTGCTACCGCCCCAATAACTTAAAACATCATCGCAATAATGACTTTGACCCGTATCGCTAACCGAAACATCTGGTCTATTGCTTGGCCAATGATGCTGACTAGTATGTCAGCGCCATTACTTGGCCTTGTCGATACCGCAATGCTCGGCCACCTTGAAAGTGCGCGCTATCTCGCCGCAGTCGCCATCGGTGCCAATGTCATTGCCTTGCTGTATTGGAGCTTTGGTTTCTTGCGGATGGGAACAACCAGTCTGGTTTCACAAAGTCTGGGGCGACAACAATTAGCCTCGCAGCAAAATATCGTCGCAGATCGCAGCAGCGAGACCGACGCCGTGGTCTTTCGCTCGCTAATTATCGCAGCAGTATGTGGAATCATCCTCGCATTAGTGATGCCATTGATAGTCCGCTGGATTGTCGCGTTTATGAATGCCAGCGACAATATTGCCGGCCTTGCCGCAGAATATATTCGCATTCGGCTCTATGCGGCACCGGCCGTACTGTGCACTTATGCGATTGCAGGCTGGCTGGTTGGCACACAGCGCGCCAAAGGCGCATTGGCACTTGTATTAACCAGCAACATCATCAATATTATTTTGGACGTACTATTTATTATGGGATTAGGACTTGGCAGTCATGGCGCGGCGCTAGCCTCGGTGATTGCTGAATACTGCAGCCTGCTATTAGGGGTTTTTATTATTTGGCGGCATAGCAAACTTTTTAATATCGCCCACTGGCAGCACTGGCTTAAGCGTCAGGCGTTTATCCAAGCAATAGCAATGAATGGTCATTTACTGGTAAGAACCTTATTACTGTTATTTGCCTTAAACTTTTTTACCGCCCAAGGCGCGGCCATTAACGACAATACACTGGCAGCCAATGCCATTTTGTTACAGCTAGCTTTATTCTCAGCTTATGTGATGGATGGTTTTAGTTATGCGGCGGAAGCACTTTGCGGCGAGTCCGTTGGCAGAAAAAACGCTACGGCGTTTCATCGTTATGCAAAAATTTGTGGCGGCTGGATTTTACTAACGGCCGTAGTTTTTACCGCCATTTTCTCGTTAGCCGGCACTGCAATCGTTCAGTGGTTTACTAATGTTAATCCAATTGTAGAAATCGCCAACCAACATATTATTTGGTTAGTGCTGATGCCAATCGCCGGGGCGCTAGCCTATTTGCTGGATGGCGTTTTTATTGGCGCAGGTCATACCCGAACCATGCACTTAGCAATGTGGCTGGCAGTGGTCGGGATATTTTTACCTATCTGGTGGCTAACCCAGTCATGGCAGAATAATGGATTATGGTTTGCCTTTATTTGCTTTAATATCAGCAGAGGTCTTAGCCTTGCTTATTATTATCCGGCGATTTTAAAAAAATTAAACGCTCTACAAATAAAAAACTAATTATTTTTAGGGTCGATTAATTTTACCGCCTCAACGGCAACCTCGTGCGCTAAGGGCTGCTCACCAACACGATTTTGATTTACCCGAGTCAGAATTTCCGCTGGCGGCGTAATTGCATCAGCATCAAAAGGTTCACTAAAATCGCAACTTGCGCAGGCGCGCCATTTTATATCTTGCCCGGCATCATCACTGTCAAGATAAACAAAAATCTTATCCAGCAGTTTACATTGCGGACAAGTTGCTCCAGCAATAAATCGTTTGTTTCGCATAGCCCTTATCCGCTTAATAATCTTTATTAAAAATACTATTGGCTAAGCTGCAGCCGTAATTCCTGAGTGCCGCAGCAAGGCTTCAGTGCTGGGTGCGCGACCACGGAAGCGCTTAAATAACTCCGCTGGCTCCTGACTTCCACCTCGCTCCAAAATTGCATTTAAAAATAGCACGCCGCTGGCCTGATCAAAAACACCGTTTTCTTCAAACAGAGAAAACGCATCCGAAGATAAAACCTCGGCCCATTTATAGCTGTAATAACCGGCGGCATAACCACCCGCAAAAATATGACCAAAGCCATGTTGAAAACGATTAAACGATGGAACAGGGTAGGCGCTTAGTTGATCGCGAACCTGATCAAGCGTTGCTTGAATACCTTGCCAACCTTCGGCAGCGTAATCACGGTGAATTAGTAAATCAAACGTTGCAAATTCCAACTGCCTAACCATTTGCAAAGCTGACTGGAAGTTGCGAGCGGCCAGCATTTTATCAAGCAGATCAATCGGTAAAGCCTCACCGCTAACATAGTGACTAGAAAACAAGGCTAATGCCTCCGGCTCCCAACACCAGTTCTCCATGAATTGACTGGGCAATTCAACCGCATCCCATGCCACACCATTAATACCCGATACTTCAGCGCAATTAATTTGCGTAAGCATATGATGCAAACCATGGCCAAACTCGTGGAATAAAGTGGTAACCTCGTTGTGCGTAAGTAAAGAGGGTTTATCTTCTGCCGGTGGTGAAAAGTTGCAGGTCAAGAACGCGACCGGCAATTGAATATCGCCAGCGACAGTTTGTCTGCGTACACGGCAGTCAGCCATCCATGCGCCACCGCGTTTGGCGTCACGGGCAAACAAGTCCAGATAACATTGCGCAATCACTTCGCCGTTGCGTGACAACTGATAAAAACGTACATCCGAATGCCATTGGCTTGGCGCGTCCAATACTTTTATATCAACGCCATAAAGTCGCTGCACCACTTCAAACATACCTTGAATAACTTTGTCCGCAGGAAAGTATGGCCGCAATTCTTCTTGCGACAAATCATAACGCGCCAATCGCAAGGCTTCGGTAGCGTAGTTAATATCCCACGCTTCAAGCGTATCGATATCCAAGGATTCGGCAGCAAATACCGCAAGCTCGGCATATTCTTTTTTGGCAATGTCCACGGATGCTTTTGATAACTCATCGAGCAAAGAAAACACTTCGTCTACTGATGATGCCATCTTAGTTGCAATGGAATAATCGGCGTAATTGGCAAAACCTAGCAGCTGCGCTAAGGATTGTCTTAATTGCAGAATCTCTTCCATAATCGCCGAGTTATCCCAACGGCCATTCCAGTAACTATCACCTTGATCGGAAGCCCGTGTCACATAGGCTTTATATAACTCCTCACGCAACTGACGATTATGACAGTACTGCATCACCGGTAAGTAGGAAGGAATATCCAGCGTCACAACATAGCCGCTAAGCGATTTTTGTTCGGCCAACACTTTGGCCGAAACAAGAGACGATTCGGGTAAACCCGCTAGATCCTGAGCGTTATCCGTTTTTTTATGCCAGCCTTGCGTTGCGTCCAGCACATTGTTTGAAAACTGTGTCGTCAGTTCAGCCATACGGGTTTTAATTTTGGCAAAGCGTTGCTGCTCAGCTTCGGATAAATCCACACCGGCTAATTTAAAATCTCTTATTTTGTTATCTAAAGATTTTCTCTGTGCGGTATCCAGACTTGCGTAGGCATCGCTATCTCGCAATTGCTTGCAAGCATTAAACAGCGGTTTGTTTTGACCCATACGAGTCGAGTAGTCGGTTAATACTGGCAGGCAATCGCTGTAAGCTTGGCGTATCTCTTCGGTATTACAAACGCCGTTTAAATGGCTTATCGTTGACCACGCACTATCGAGCTGATCAGCAATTTCTTCCAGCGGATGCAATAGGCTTTGCCAGCTTGGCGCCGTAGCGCTGGCCTGTAAATCCTCAAGCAAAGTTGTTAAAGCTGATTCACTTTGCTCAACCAGTGTCGTTATGGCCGGTAAAAAATGTTCGGCGCTAATCGCATCAAAATTGGGAAGTGGCGCATCTGTACTAAGCAAAGGATTATGCATTTAGATTTCTCTTGGTAAATAGATAACTTGTGTTAACCAGCGTTGCCTGAGAGCGGTTTATAATGCACCATAATAACAATGCTTAAGCACCTTGAATATCACAACGATTACACGCTTTCACGACTGAGGATTTTTACCAATGGCGATTCGAACGTTTCAGCAAATGACTCCTCAGCTAGGCCGTGAAGTTTTTATTGATGAAAGTGCCGTCGTTATTGGTGATGTCAGTCTAAGTGATGATTGCTCGGTCTGGCCGCAGGCGGTAATCCGCGGCGATATGCACAGCATCAAAATTGGCGAGCGCACTAGTATTCAGGATGGATCGGTTCTTCATATTACTCATGCAGGTCCCTATAACGAATCCGGCTGGCCATTAAATATTGGCAGTGATGTTACCGTTGGTCATCGCGCCGTACTCCATGGCTGTAATATCGGCAATAGAGTATTGATTGGCAATGGCGCAATTGTTATGGACGGCGCAGTGATTGATGACGAAGTGATTGTTGGCGCAAACGCTTTAGTGCCGCCGGGCAAGCATTTGGCATCTGGCTATCTTTATATTGGCTCACCCTGCAAAGCGGCGCGCGAACTCAGCTCAAAAGAAAAAGGCTTTTTTACTTACACCACCGCCAACTATGTCAAACTAAAAAACCAACATCGAGAAAACACTTAAGCTTAATCGACTCGCTCAATTCGATAGCGGAAATGATAGGGCGGCTTTAAGCTTAAATGCTTTTTATATTTTGAAATCGATTGGGTAGAAACGGTATTAAGCTGATTAAGATAGCGAGAAGTTTTTAATCCGGCTAGAGAGTCATCATCGGCAATAATTCTATATTGACCATAACTTAATACCGGCGAGTGTATTTCAATACGATCTCGTTTACGAATCAAACGATAACCTTTAAAAGGTGAGGCGAGCGGCTCACCAATAAAATTGCCTTGACCCGGCATATGGACGCTTTTCCAATACGCCTCAATTAATGTTGATCCCGCGGAGTAATGCCACATCGCCAATAAAGGGTTGGGAAATTTTTGCACAAAGTTGCACGGCTCTATTGCCGAACCATAACTGCCCGTTGCACCGGCTTCTAACCAACGCATCGCACTCATTTGATAGGAATCGGTTAGCCGTCCGCCGCTAGAAGTTAAATGATCCGCCATTGCGCCGGGCAAAAAACTGATCGTCTCCAGGTGCGGCACCGAAACCGCGCCAGTAAAATAAAACAGCACTCCACTACGATTTTTTATGCTGTCTTGCTTTAATATTTGAATATCAAATATCGGATCAAACCGTTTTTTGGTCTCATTAAAAAATATATTTCGGACAGAGCGATTTTTATCGGAGGTGGTTAATAAAAATGCACGGCCTAATGGCTGGCTATCATCGGACAAAATGCCTCGATGGATTAATTCGAAAGCATTGTCCAAGTCTTTAGCCGCTAACATCATAGTCGGCCTAATATTAAAATCCTTATATGGCGCTTTACTACTGGAGTGATAGTAAGCAGATGTTCGCGTTGTTTTGCATCCGCTAGAGCAATAAGCCACATCGTAGCCAAAGGCAAAGGCAGCAGAAAGGCTCATACAACCAACTTGGTAAGGCTGCGCCCAAGCAACGGCCAATGCCTGCACTTGCGGATCAAGCTTGGCATCAAGTATTTTTTTCTGAACGGCAAATTCACCCGGCCCGATAACCGTCTTGCTTGGATCAAAGGCTACAGCAATAACGTTTTTTGCAGGAATATTACGTTGCGCTTGATAGTAACGCGCGATCGCCTCGCTTTGCTCATCATCTTTTAAAAATAGAACTGCGAGATTTTCAGGCTCCAGCCCGGCTTTAGGTAATTCGATAAAAGGACCGGGCGCAGCCAATGACATTGTGCAAAACGCCAAGCAAAAAAATAGCCAGCAATAAATTTTTGCTATAGAAGAGGGAATTGCACGAAGCAAACGTGTGCGAATATTTATTATCTTATAGTCCTGCGCGTATCGACTGAATAAGCGCAGCGGTATCAGGTCTTACACCGCGCCACAAATAAAATGACTCAGCAGCTTGTTCAACTAGCATACCCAATCCATCGGCAACACTTTTTGCGCCGTGTTTAGCGGCTAGTTGTAAAAACGGCGTGGGCGCTTTTGCATACATCATGTCGTAACATAAAACATTATCGAAATTATCAACACCGATGGGCAGCGATTCACCACTTAAGCTTGCGCTTGTGCCATTGATAATAATATCAAAATGGCCGCTTAAAGATTCAAAGTCTTGCGCTGATAGTTCGACAGATTCACTTTGGGCATACTCTTCAAACAACTGAACTAATGTTTGTGCCTTTTCCGTGGTCCGATTCGCGATGACTATCGACGCGGGTATTGCTGCTATTAAAGGTTCAAGAATGCCTCGTACAGCGCCACCAGCACCGAGTATTAATACCCGCCCCGCAGCAATATTCCATTGCAAGTTATTTTGTATATCCGTTAACAGGCCGTGGCCATCGGTGTTGTCGCCTTTTATTTTACTACTCTCAGCGATTAAAGTGTTGACCGCGCCAGCGCGTTTCGCTCGCTCGCTAAGCTGATCAGCAAATTGAAAAGCATCCAGCTTAAACGGCGCGGTGATATTTAAACCCTCACCACCGTCATTAAAAAACTGTCTGGCTGCCGTTTCAAAGTTACCAAGCTCGACTAGTTGTCGTTGATATTCAATGGGCTGATTGCATTGCTTTGCAAACGCTTGATGAATAAGCGGAGACAAACTTTGGGCGATGGGATTACCGAACACCGCGTATTGTGACAACATTAGTTTGCTTCCTGAGCGAAGACCTTATTGACCGATGGGTCAAGCCAATCACGGGCGGGCAAAAACTGCTCGGTTAAAGCCGCTTCGGCAGAGTTAGGTTCTGATTGATAATCATAATGCCAGTTTACTTCGGGCGGCATAGACATCAATATTGATTCGGTTCGTCCACCCGACTGCAA
>CAJQQO010000233.1 GCA_905480475.1 uncultured Pseudomonadales bacterium
CTTGGTACTGGCACATGGTGGTTGGCGGCTTTATGTTCGGTTTGGTATTTATGACAACCGATCCAGTCTCCGCCGCGATGACAAATACCGGTCGCTTTTGGTACGGCGTGTTAATTGGCGTGATGACCGTGCTTATTCGGGTCGTCAATCCCGCGTTCCCCGAAGGCATTATGTTAGCAATTTTATTCGCAAATCTATTCGCACCGCTAATCGACCATTTTGTCGTTCGCGCCAATATCAATAGGAGGTTGGCTCGTGGCTAGTCAAGATAGTATTGGAAAAACCCTCACGGTAGCTTTGCTGCTGTGTATTGTCTGTTCGGTGATTGTTTCTGGTGCAGCCGTTTCGCTGCGGCCGATGCAAGAAGCTAATAAAGACCAAGACAAGAAAAAGAATATCTTATTGGCTGCTGGTTTATACCAGGAAAGCCTTACCGTTGATGAGCAGTTTGCAGCTATTAAAACAAAAATGGTTGATCTTTCAACGGGCTTATTTGTTGATGGTGAAGATGTCAATAGCTTTGATCAACGCAAAGCGGCTAAAGATCCCAGTCGGTCGCGGGTATTAACCGACGATGAAGATGTGGCAAATATCTCACGTCGAGAGAACCATGCGCTAGTCTATATCGTAGAGTCAGAAGGGCGTATGGATAAAATGATCCTACCGATCCACGGTTACGGATTATGGTCCACCCTGTACGGTTTTGTAGCCTTAGAAAGTGACTTAAATACCGTCGCTGGTTTAGGTTTTTACGACCATGGTGAAACACCTGGCTTAGGTGGTGAAGTTGATAACCCACGTTGGAAAGCGATTTGGCCGGGTAAAAAAGTTTATCGCGATGGTGACGTAGCACTAGCTTTATTAAAAGGCGCGGTTAATCCTTCTTCACCCAATATCGACTATCAAGTTGATGGCCTGTCTGGTGCGACATTAACCGGTAAAGGCGTTTCAAATCTACTGGCGTTCTGGTTAGGTAAAGATGGCTTCCAGACTTTTTTAAGCAACTATAAAGCTGGCGAGGCCTAGGGAGAATTATTATGAGTGTTGATGCTAAAAAGACCTTAGTCACCCCGATCTTTGACGATAACCCTATCGCTTTACAGATTCTGGGTATTTGTTCTGCGTTGGCGGTCACGAGTAGTTTACAAACTACCTTTGTCATGTGTCTTGCTTTAACAGCAGTGTGCGCGTTTTCAAACTTGTTTGTATCCATGGTGCGTAACCATGTGCCAAGCAGTATTCGAATTATCGTTCAGATGATTATTATCGCCTCACTGGTTATTGTGGTTGACCAAATATTAAAAGCTGTTGCCTACGAAATTAGTAAGCAGCTTTCGGTGTTTGTTGGTCTGATTATTACTAACTGTATTGTCATGGGGCGTGCCGAAGCCTACGCGATGAAAAACCCACCATGGCCCAGCTTTTTAGATGGGGTTGGTAACGGCTTGGGATACAGTGTTGTATTACTCGCGGTTGGTTTTTTCAGAGAGTTATTTGGTGCCGGCAAATTGTTCGGTGTTGAAATTTTAGCTTTGGCTAATGATGGCGGTTGGTATATTCCTAACGGCATGATGTTATTACCACCCAGTGCATTCTTCTTAATCGGTTTTTTTATCTGGGTACTGCGCGCACGCAAAACCGATCAAGTTGAAACTGAAGAATTCAAAATCAGTCGCAACTCCACGCTACGGGAGGCTTTGTAATGGAGCATTATTTAAGTTTATTTGTCCGTGCCGTATTTATTGAAAATATGGCGCTTAGCTTCTTCTTAGGTATGTGTACATTTTTGGCCATATCTAAAAAAATCGAAGCAGCGATTGGTTTAAGTGTTGCAGTTATTGTTGTTTTAACCATTACAACACCGCTTAACAATATTATTTACCACAACCTGCTTGCCGATGGCGCACTAGCTTGGGCGGGACTACCTGACGTTGATTTAAGCTTTCTAGGCTTTTTGAGCTATATCGGTGTTATTGCTGCCAGCGTGCAAATTCTGGAGATGTTTCTCGATAAATATGTGCCAGCACTTTATAACGCACTCGGAGTGTTTCTACCTTTAATTACCGTTAACTGCGCAATACTAGGTGCATCACTATTTATGGTGGAGCGTGACTACACCCTTGCCGAGAGTGCGGTCTTTGGCGCCGGTGCTGGTTTAGGCTGGGGTTTAGCCATTGTTGCTTTAGCGGGTATTCGTGAAAAATTAAAATATAGCGATGTACCTGACGGTTTGCGCGGCTTGGGTATTACCTTTATCACAGTGGGCTTAATGTCACTTGGGTTTATGTCTTTTGGCGGTATTGACCTTTAATTTGGGTCATCTGGGAGTTAACGAACGATGAATGAAATTACCCTCGGCGTTGCAATGTTTACAGGCATTGTATTGGCCTTAGTGATAATTATCTTAATGGCACGCGCCCAATTAGTTAGCAGCGGCAATGTCAACATTGAGATTAATGGCGAAAAAACCATTTCTGTCCCTGCCGGTGACAAGCTACTACAAACGCTAGCGTCTAATGATTTGTTTTTAGCGTCGGCCTGCGGCGGCGGCGGTAGCTGCGCGCAGTGTAAATGTATTATTACTGAAGGTGGCGGTTCTTTATTGCCTACCGAAGAGCCGCACTTTACCCGTGGTGAAGCGAATAGCGGTTATCGACTTTCTTGTCAGGTTGCTGTTAAGCAGGATATGAAAATCGAAATACCTGAAGAGGTGTTTGGTGTTAAGCAATGGGAATGTACTGTTGAGTCCAACCCTAATGTTGCGACCTTTATTAAAGAGCTGACCTTAAAATTACCTGAGGGTGAAAGCGTTGATTTTCGTGCCGGTGGCTATGTTCAACTGGAATGCCCACCGCATACGGTTAAATACGCCGATTTCGATATTGAAGAAGAGTATCGTGCCGATTGGGAGCGCTTTGGTTTTCTAGACTTGGTTTCCAAAGTGGATGAGACGGTTATTCGCGCTTATTCAATGGCTAACTACCCAGAAGAAAAAGGTGTGGTTAAGTTTAATATTCGCTGTGCTACTCCACCGCCAAATAATCTTGCGCTAACGCCAGGACAAATGTCTTCGTGGACCTTTGGTCTAAAGCCGGGCGATAAAGTTAAAGTGTACGGCCCCTTTGGTGAGTTTTTTGCCAAAGATACCGATGCAGAGATGGTGTTTATTGGCGGCGGTGCAGGTATGGCGCCAATGCGTTCGCATATCTTTGATCAGCTACGTCGCATTCATACCGATCGTAAAATATCGTTCTGGTACGGCGCGCGCTCTATGCGTGAAGCCTTTTATATGGATGAGTACGATACTCTGCAATCCGAGAACGATAACTTTGAATGGCATCTAGCGTTATCTGATCCATTACCTGAAGATAATTGGGAAGGTTATACCGGTTTTATCCATCAGGTATTATTTGATAATTATCTTAAAGATCATCCGGCTCCTGAAGATTGTGAGTTTTATATGTGTGGTCCGCCAATGATGAACTCGGCGGTAGTTAGCATGTTGTTGGATTTAGGTGTTGAGCCAGAAAATATTCTGCTTGATGACTTTGGTGGCTAATCTATTAGGTGAATAAGATATTCAACGCGGCTAGAACCATCAGCACAATTAGAGCAATCAGAACGGCGGGGCTACTACTAGTCTCGCTGTTTTTGTTTAGCGGCTGTGATAATCGTTCGCAGAATAATTTATCGACACAGGATACTGGCAACACTTATAAATGGTCTGGACAGACCATGGGTACCTATTATCGAATAACGCTTATCAAGTCTGCAGAGAATAGCGTATTGGATTTGGCTGTGGCCAAGCAGCAAGTTGATAAAACCTTGCAAAGCATTATTGATTCGATGTCGACCTATAAGTCTGACTCTGAAATAACGCGTTTTAATCAGCTTACCGCGCCAGCGTGTTTAGTAGTATCGCAAGACTTACTGGATGTTGTCGCACTAGCCTTGGAAGTTAGTGAGGCTTCAGGAGGCGCATTTAATCCCTTGGTGGGAGCGCTGGTCAATCGCTGGGGCTTTGGCAGTACATCGTTTAAGGCATCAGAGTTTCAACTGCCAACTGATCAAGAAATTTTGGGCTTGCTCGCTGCAACAGATACTTCAAGCTTAAGGCTTAACACCGCAGAGTATAGTTTATGCAAATCAGCCGAGGTGGCGCTAGATTTATCCGCGATTGCCAAAGGTTACGGCGTAGATAAGGTCGCCGAAACCATCGAGCAATTAGGCGTTGGTGACTATTTAATTGATATTGGCGGTGAGGTTCGAGTCAAGGGCTTGAATCCTCGTGGAGAGGTTTGGAAGCTGGCAATTGAAAAGCCGGGCTTGCAGTTGGGGTCCGTGCAGCAGCTGGTAAATCTGGATGCGGGCGCAATCGCAACCTCAGGCGATTACCGCAATTTTATTGAGCACCAAGGCATTCGCTACTCGCATACAATTGACCCGCGTAGCGGCAATCCAGTGCGCCATAATTTGGCATCGGTCAGCGTAATAGCGGCCAATACTGCACTGGCAGACGCCTGGGCAACCGCCTTTAGCGTAATGGGCGCCGAGCAGGCGCAGCTGATGGCACAAAACATGTCACTTGCGGTCTATCTGCTTAAACGCGAGAATAGTGCGCAACAAGAGCCTAGCTACAGCACTTGGCATAGCGCTGCCTTTAGCCAATATATGCAGCAGTAGTGCACTAGCGAGTAATTAACACGAGCTTAATCTTCTGCTTAAGCTTGATCGATTAAGATCAGCCATTGGCTAATTTTGATCAATAGATTATCAGCGATAAATTGAGATAAAAGGTTTAATCAAATGGCAGTATTCTTTTTAACATTGGCGTTTTTGCTTTTGGTTGTGGCTGCAATGGCCATAGGTGTAATCTTTGCCGATAAACCCATTAAGGGTTCCTGCGGTGGTATTCAAGCGCTGGGTTTGGGTGGCGATTGCGATATCTGTGGTGGCGATACCGAAAAGTGTGACGAAGAAAATGAGCGAATTGGCTCAGCCACAAAAGCGTCGGCAAAGAAAAGCCAATCGGCTTTTTACGATGCCGCCAAATAAATAATATATTCAACGCTAATATTTTTTAGGGATAACAATAATGAGTTTTTACGAACAAAAAATTCTACCCTATATTATTGATTTTGCCTGCTCAGCCGGTCCGATGATGAAGTTACGCGCCAAGCTGGTTCCCAATGCCAAAGGCCAAGTCTTAGAAGTAGGCATGGGTTCGGGTGTTAACTTGTCTTTGTACGATGTTGATCAAGTTGAAAAAGTCTATGGTCTTGAGCCATCCCACGGTATGCGATTACGTGCGCAAAAAAATCTTGATGCTAGTAATGTGGAAGTTGATTGGCTGGATTTGCCGGGTGAGTTAATCCCTTTGGAAGATAATAGTGTCGATACCGTATTGTTAACTTTTACGCTTTGCACTATTCCCGATTGGTTAAAAGCCCTGCAGCAAATGAAGCGGGTATTAAAGCCCGATGGCCAGTTATTATTTTTAGAGCACGGATTGTCACCGGATGATTCAGTCGCTTCTTGGCAAAACAAATTGACACCCATGTGGCGAAAAATGTTTGGTGGTTGTCATCTCAATCGCTCAACCAGCGAATGCCTTGAAACCGCCGGTTTTACTATTGAATCGCTAGAGAACTTTTATCTTGATGGCGGGCCTAAATTTGCCAGCTATATGGCGATGGGTAAAGCGCATATCGCCAGCTAGTTAATTATTAAGATCAAGACCAATTCTATTGCTAAGGCTTATTTGCAATAAACGGTTTTTTGCGATTGGGATAGCACGTCGTACAAATCTCACAAACGCTGCCATCACAGCCTCTTGCAGTACAGTATTCTCTGCCATAAAAAATAATCTGCAGATGCAGTTTATTCCAATGTTTCGCGTCGTATAAGTTTTTTAAATCGCGTTCGGTTTGCACAACGTTCTTACCCTTAGTCAGCCCCCAGCGTTGAGCTAATCGGTGGATATGCGTGTCGACAGGAAAAGCAGGGTGGCCAAACCCCTGTGACATTACCACGCTTGCAGTCTTATGACCCACGCCCGGTAACTCCTCAAGTAGTGCCATATTTTCAGGCACTTCGCCGTTATATTTTTCGATCAGGATTTGTGATAACTCAACAATCGCTCGTGATTTACGCGGCGCTAAACCACAGGGTCTAATAATCGGGTATAAGTCATCGGGTTTTTTTTTAGCCATAGCCTTAGGCGTGGAGGCGAGCTTAAACAATGCTGGTGTGACCTGATTGACTCGGATGTCGGTGCATTGCGCACTGAGTAACACCGCAACCAGTAGCGTGTAATTATCCTTATGATCCAGCGGAATTGGCGTGGTTTTATATAGCCGGTTAAGGATTTTCAATGCAACTTCGGCGCGGTCTTTTTTAAGCATAGTATTGTTTGATAAATAGTATTGTGTAAACGTTGATATTGTAGCAGCAAAAATTAATAGCTTTTAATCATATATTAAGCAAATGTGGATCTTTTCAAGCCATCACGAGTGTAGGTAGATTGGCTAAGTTAAAACGAGTAAACTGCGTGCTTGCAACAATAATTAGCAGTAGCTTGGAAGCTGTCGAAGCAAAGCAGTCGGTAAAGCGGTTAATATCTAAAAAAGTTAATCTAAGCTCTGAAATTTTTATCCGGAAAGACTAAACGCTTATGCAAACAATTAGTGAATATTTTAATCAGCTATCGGGCGACCATGGCTGGGTGATACAAGTCTTTATTATTGTATTTTTAACTCTGTTAGCCAACTTTATTGCCAAGCGACTGTTAAGCAAGCTGCATATACAATTGCAAAAAACCGAGAACCTTTGGGATGATGCAGTGGTTATTGCCGCCGGTAAACCGTTAACAGTACTTATTTGGGTGATAGGGATTTCCTGGGCTGCCGAAGTTGTACAGTCCGTCGCAGACGCAGCAATTTTTACTGCTATTGCACCCATTAGAGATGTATTGGTGATCGGCTTGTTGAGTTGGTTTTTAGTCCGTTTTGTGCGCGAGGCTGAAAGTAATATTTTATCGCGTGACCCTGATGATAATGAAGAAGCCCCAGTTGATGAGTCAACCGTTCATGCGCTAGGTAAGTTATTACGCTTGGCCATTATTATCACCGCCAGCTTGGTGGTGTTGCAAACGCTTGGTTACAGCATTTCCGGTGTGCTAGCGTTTGGTGGTATCGGCGGTATTGCGGTGGGTTTTGCCGCCAAGGATTTACTCGCCAACTTTTTTGGCGGCTTAATGATTTACCTTGATAGACCTTTTGTCATCGGTGATTGGATACGTTCGCCCGATCAGGAAATTGAAGGCACGGTTGAATATATTGGCTGGCGGCAAACTCGAATACGGACCTTTGATAAGCGTCCGCTTTATGTTCCCAACTCTACCTTTGCGCAAATCTCGGTAGAAAACCCCTCGCGTATGTCGCATCGACGTATCTATGAAACCATTGGTATTCGCTATGATGACGCTGCGGTGTTAGCAAAAGTGGTTGCCGACGTTGAGGAAATGCTTAAACAGCATGATGAAATTGATACTAAGCAAACCTTAATGGTTAACGTCAATGCCTTTGGCGAATCCTCCTTGGATTTTTTCTTATACTGTTTTACCAAAACCGTTAATTGGCAGCACTATCATAAAGTTAAGCAGGATGTGTTAATTCAAATTTTAGCCATTATTGATGGACATGGTGCCGAAGTTGCATTTCCTACTCGAGTAATTGCTATGCAAGATGCTCTCGCTGACAATACTGCTGCGGCTCAAGAATAATAACGTAGCTAGAATTTAATTATCTTAGGTTTTGTATGTTAGGAATAATTGGTGGTAGTGGTTTATATAGCTTGGATAGTTTGCATCTATTGGAAACGATCGATGCAAATACTCATTATGGCAAGCCATCCAGTCCCTTGCATATTGCTAGTTCAGACGAAGAACACAGCGAGCAAAACCAGCAAGCAAAAATTGCTTTTATCTCCCGTCATGGTCTCGATCATAGTATTCCACCGCATAAAATAAACTATCGGGCCAATATTCAATCACTGGCGGATAACGGTGTTACGCAAATTATTTCTATCAATGCAGTAGGTGCTTGCAATGCCAACTTGGCAGTTGGGCAAATTATTATGCCCGTGCAATTAATTGATTATACCTACGGTAGAGAGCATAGTTTTTTTGATTCGCTAGAGAGCTTTGATAATCATATTGATTTTACTTTACCGTTTAGTGGCGAGCTGCAACAGCGTATTCAAGCTACTGCCGCCGCGCTTGCAATCGATATACTGATAGAAGGAACCTATGCCTGTATGCAAGGGCCGCGCTTGGAAACAGCGGCAGAGGTAAGACGTATTATGAACGACGGCTGCGATGTGATTGGTATGACGGCCATGCCTGAGGCCGCGCTAGCGCGAGAGCGGGGCATCGATTATATATCGCTATGTATTGTGGTTAATCCAGCCGCCGGGCTTGAGGGTGATAGCATTAATACAGAAGATATTCCGCACATCTTAGCTGATGCTATGCAATCGGTTGAGAAAATTATAACAGCGCAAATCTAGTTAAATTATAAAGCCGATATTACTCGCTGTTATTTTCCGCGACTTCATATTTGCTAATCTGCACAATCACGCCAAACATCGGGTGGTCGAGATAATGCACTTCGTTGCGTTTCATTTTCCGATATTCTTTTAACACATAGGTTTGTGCGGCTTGATACTTTTGAAAAGCCCCTGAATTTTGGTCTTCAAATAAACGTCTATCACTTTCATAGCTGCTGGATTCAATATTATCCAAGGTGATTTTTTTGTTTTGCGGAAACGGCGGGATATAGTTGCTAGATGACGACCAGCGATTTGCCGAATCAGCATCGCCAGTAGAATAGCTTTCGTATTGATTGTAGGCGCTACTACCCGACTGGTATTGGCTTAACCACAAATTAGTGGTGATATGCAAAAAACGGCCTTTGCTAAAACTAATACTGCCTTCAAGTTCATGATGTTGGTCATAGCGTTTCCCACCTGAAATAGGAATTGATGGCGCCGCTTTTTTTGATTCCAGCGCCTGATCCCAAGCTTTATGAAATAAAACCCTATGGGCAGATCTTCGATTAATGGGGTTTGCTATATCATTGAGCTGGTAAGCATCGGCGGGTAAATAAGTCATTAACGGTGGAATAATATTTTCTACCGTTTTAGATTCTGCCGTGATCGTACCATCGATCGCATCAGCATTATCTTGATCGGTATTCGGAGCTACTTGCGGATACTTTTCTGGTGATTTAAAAAAGATAAGCTTCTTAGGGTAAGCGAGTTTATTTTCACTCTGCCAGTTTTCTGTATGGGCATAATTATTACTGCCATTGTAGCCGTCATTTTTTAATTCATTATTATTGGCAAATATAATTAATTCAATACGATAAATATCCTTAAAATCGGGCTGCCCAGCATCGGCTCGATTGCTATTTTGCGCGAGTAAATTTTGGCTACTTAATATAAATATTAAGGCCGAAGCTGCGGCTTTGGTATTTTTTATACTGTATATCATTCGGTCTTTCCAAGCTGGTCGACTAAGTCCGCGACCCATTGAATACGTTCGGCCGATTCTGGCAGATATTGGGCAAAGGTCAAGCGTGTCGCGCCGCGCAATTTAAAGGTTTCAGGCAAGGTTTGAACTAATGTGACGATAGCCATGGGGTCTACAGCGGTGTTTTTGCCAAAGTCGATATAACCACCGGCTTCACTGGCGTCAATTTTTACAATGCCACATTGAATACATTGCAGTTTGATCTCCATGATCGAGAAAAGATTTTTTATCTCGGCGGTTAATAAACCAAAGCGATCAATCATCTCAACTTGCAATTCGCGTAGCATTGCAGAGCTATCGGCACTGGCAATGCGTTTATATAGCATAAGGCGATTGTGCACATCGGGTAAATACTCATCGGGTATTAGCGCCGGTAAATGTAGATTGATTTCACCCAGTACATTGAGCGGTGCAGACAAGTCAACAGTTTCGCCAGATTTTAAAGCGCTAACTGCACGCTCCAACATGTCGAGATATAAAGTAAAACCAATCGATATCATTTGGCCGCTTTGCTCGTCACCTAACAGTTGACCTGCGCCGCGAATTTCAAGATCGTGGGTCGCTAACATAAACCCGGCACCAAGATCTTGCGACTCTTCTATGGCTTCAAGACGTTTTTCCGCATCGCGGCTTAGCACTTTACGATTGGGGATAAATAAGTAGGCATAAGCTTGATGATGTGAGCGACCAACCCGGCCCCGCAATTGATGCAGTTGCGCTAGACCAAACTTATCGGCCCGCTCAATAATAATGGTATTGGCATTAGGGATGTCAATACCATTTTCAATAATTGTTGAACAGACCAGAATGTTAAATCGTCGATGATAAAAATCCGACATCACTTGTTCAAGTTCGCGCTCGGGCATTTGTCCGTGACCTATCGCTACTCGGGCATCTGGTAACAGCTCGCGAATTTCATCGGCAGCGCGCTCAATACTGCTAACTTCATTATGTAAATAAAATACTTGTCCGCCACGCAATAGTTCACGCAGCAAGGCTTCTTTTAAAAAACTATTTTGTTTTTCGTGAACAAAGGTTTTAACCGATAATCGTCGCGCAGGTGGTGTGGCAATGATAGAAAGATCACGCAAACCTGCCATCGCCATATTTAAGGTACGAGGAATCGGCGTTGCTGTCATCGTTAGCAAGTCAACATTGGCGCAAAGGTTTTTTAACTGTTCTTTTTGACGCACACCAAAACGATGTTCTTCATCAACAATCACCAAGCCAAGATCATGCGGCTGCATATCTTTTTGAATCAGTTTATGGGTGCCAATTAATATATCGATTTTACCTGACTTAAAGCCGTCCATCACTTTCGTTTGTTCGCTAGCGGTTTTAAAGCGGGAAAGGCTTTCTATAGTAATCGGTAAATCGGCAAAGCGATCTAAAAAATTTTGCGTATGCTGTTGGGCAAGTAGAGTGGTTGGCACTAACACCATCACTTGTTTGCTATTGCTGGCCGCAACAAATGCTGCGCGCATAGCGACTTCGGTTTTACCAAAGCCAACATCGCCACAAACCAAGCGATCCATTGCCGTGTCGGCCTGCATATCATTAATAACCGAAGCGATAGTGCCTAGTTGATCAGTAGTTTCCTCAAAGGGAAAGCGATCACAAAAGTTTTTATAGTCGTCAGCAATTAATTCAAAGGCATAACCTTGCATGGATTTACGTCTGGCGTAAATGTCCAGCAGCTCAGCAGCGACATCATGGATATTGGCAATGGCCTTTTTCTTGGCATTGCCCCAGTTTTCACTACCGAGTTTATTTAACGGCGCCACCGACTCATCGCCGCCCATATAGCGGCTGATCATATGTAGCGAGGTTACTGGCACATATAGGCGATCGCC
>CAJQQO010000234.1 GCA_905480475.1 uncultured Pseudomonadales bacterium
TAAATCATTTAGCACCGGAATAGACTGGGCAGCAAAAGCTTCATTAAGCTCGGCCGTTTGAATATCTTTAATTGTCATACCAGCAATCTGCATAGCCTTTTGTGACGATGGTACTGGTCCATAACCCATAACCGATGGATCAACACCCGATACCCCCATAGACACGACTTTGGCTTTTGGTACTAAGCCTAGCGCTTTTGCCTTACCGGCACTCATAATAATCATCGCCGCCGCGCCATCAGTTATTTGCGATGAAGTACCCGCAGTAACCGTACCGCCTTTAGGCATAAAGGCCGGGCGCAAATTCGCTAAACTCTCTACTGAGGTATCAGGGCGAATGGTTTCATCGGCAGAAACCAATACTCTTGCACCGTTTGCATCATGTGCTTCGCGGGCAATAATTTCCTTAGCAAAGTGGCCGGCTATCTGTGCTGCATGAGCACGTTGATGCGAACGTACCGCAAACTCATCTTGCTGTAAGCGTGAAACCCCGTGCATCATCGCTAGCGCTTCGGCGGTAAGACCCATCATGCCCGATGCTTTAGCAATATGCTTACTAAGACGCGGGTTAGGATCCAAACCTTCAGTCATAGGCACGTGTCCCATATGCTCGGAACCACCAATAATAAATAAATCACCGCAACCGGCCATTACCGATTGAGCCGCAATATGCAGTGCCGACATCGACGACGCACATAAACGGTTAACTGTTTGCGCAGGAACCGTATGCGGAATTTGGGTCATTAATGACATCATACGCGCCAAGTTAAACGACTGCTCTTTGGTTTGGTTGACACAGCCCCAAATAATATCGTCTATCTCGGCAGGATTAATATTTTTATTGCGCGACAATAACGCAGAGACTAAGTCAGCGGCTAAATCGTCCGAACGAACGTGTCGGTACATACCATTTCTGGAACGCCCCATTGGCGTTCTCGCGCAATCGATAATGACGGGCGTGTTATCAGGTAAGTTCATAATTTTTCTCCAACGATTGCCATGTAGTATTTACTGCACAGCAATTAATTTTTTTAGCGCCGTTTTACATCAATAAAACAATTTATCAGCGGTAAAACGACGCACGATATCTAACGATTAATAAAAGGTTCGCCCTTCTTTCGCCATAGCCTTTAAGCTATCTAACAGCTCATATTGCGCGCCAAGATCACTATACTTAGACGCTTTATCACAAAAGGCTTGCGCGCCCATGGCATCAATATAACGACAGATACCACCTCTAAACATCGGAAAGCCAACGCCCATAATTAACGCCATATCGGCTTCGGCGGCGGTCTCAACAATGCCTTCGTCAATACAACGCACCAGCTCTAGCGCCATTGGAACCATTAGACGATCAATAATTTCTTCATCGTCCATTTCCTTGCTAGCATCGATATGACCGTCGAGTAATGCTGCGACTTTATCATCGGCAAGCTTTTGAATACGACCTTTTTTATCTGGCGCGTATTGATAAAAACCTAAAGCATTTTTTTGTCCTAAGCGACCTGCTTCAAATAACAACGCGGCAGCGCTTTTAAACGAAGGATTCATACGCTCAGGGAATGCATCAGCCATAACCTTTGAGGCGTGATCACAAGTATCCAAACCAACAACATCCTGCAAGTATGCAGGCCCCATTGGCCAACCCCAGCGCTCCATCACTTTATCAATTTTCTCAAAGCTAACACCTTCTTTCATAAGTGCATTGGCGCTACCAAGATACGGAAACAAAACTCGGTTGACCAAAAAGCCTGCGCAATCATTTACCAAAATAGGTGTTTTACCTAAGGCCAAGGCATAACTCATCACTTTGGCAATAGCGGCATCGCTGCTTTGCTTACCGCGAATAACTTCAACCAGTGGCATTTTATGCACGGGATTAAAAAAGTGCATGCCGCAGAAGTTTTCTGGTCGCTTTAACGCCGTAGCCAGATCAGAAATTTCAATGGTTGAAGTGTTAGAACAGAGTATTGCATCGGGTGACATCAATGCTTCACACTCAGCTAATACGATCTTTTTAACTTTGGGATTTTCTACAACGGCCTCGACCACTACTTCGGTATTTTCTACGCCGCCATAATTTAAGGTTGGATCAATTTTATTAAGTGCTGCCGCCATTTTATCCGGTGACATTCGGCCACGCTTAACCAGCTTACTTAATAAATCCCCCGCTTCTTTCATACCCGTATCAAGGCCTTCCTGAGCGATATCTTTCATCAATATCGATACGCCTTTTGAAGCTGACTGATAAGCAATACCGCCACCCATAATACCCGCACCAAGCACACCGGCGTAACTCACTTTACCCGCACTAGCTGCAAGAGTTTTGGCTTTTTTGGAAACCGCTTGCTCATTAAGAAACAAACCAACCAAACTACTTGCTACATCAGTAAACGCTAGATTAACAAAAGCTTCAATCTCAACTTTACCCGCTTCATCACGAGTCATTGTGGAGTGTTTTTCAATAGCCTTTAAACCAGCGATAGGTGCTGGATAATTGCGTCCTGCTTGCGAAGCGACTAAACCACCCGCGCTGGTAAACGCCATTAAGCGTTCCATATCGTTAAGCAATAGCGGGGTTTTCTTTTCTTCTCTACGCTTATTAAAATCCAAGTCGCCAGCAATTGCCGAATCGAGCATTGCCATTGCTGCCGTGCGCAAATCGGCTAGCGGAACCAAAGCATCTACTGCGCCAAGCGCAAGCGCTTCGGCTGGCTTACCGTGCTTGCCAGTACAAATCCATTCCACTGCATTATCACAGCCCATTAAACGCGGCGCGCGTACTGTGCCACCGTAGCCAGGAATGATGCCTAATTTAACTTCTGGAAAACCAACCGCTGCAGTTTCGGCAATCACGCGATACTCAGCTGTTAATGCCAACTCAAAACCACCGCCTAAAGCAAAACCGTTAATGGCAGCTACTTTAGGAAAAGGTAAATCCTCAAGTTGGTTAAACATATCATGTACTGATTGCACAGAACTGGATAAGGCTTCTTTAGTGCCTTTAAAGGTTTCTTTAAACTCAGTAATATCGGCGCCAACGATAAAGGTATCCTTTGCACTGCTATAAATCATACCTTTAATTGATTTGTCGGCAGTCAAAATATCAGCGGCCTGCTTGATTTCACCCAAGGTTGCCATATCAAGCTTGTTCACACTGTCTGATGTGTCAAAACACATCTCGACTATATCGTTATCTAATCTCTTAAGAGAAAGATTATTACCATTAAACATTATCGCCATCTCCAGTCTTTAACTTACTTGCGTTTAACTTACTTAAAAAATTGAATATCGTAGAAACCAATTTATTGCTATCTATTCCAGCTTGCTTAACCGGTTAAACAAGCAGGATCAAAACGGTATCTTTCTTCTAACCAATTAACTATCTCTGCCGCGTATACCGAATCATATTGCGCATACTTGTTTACCAAGTTTGTCTTTAACGATTCTGAAAACTGATCCAAACCTTGATACTGAAAACTTTCAACATCGTTAAAAAAATCTTCAGCAAGTGATTGACCAAGACTCTGTTCGCAAAATTTTCGCCACTCCAAATCAACCACTGCCTTAAGCTGATCATCGGCATTTGTGATCGCCGTATTTAGCTGAGGGTCATTTTGTTGATATTGGAAGGCCAGTGTTGCCAGCGGCAGCTGCGATAGATATGCCTGATTCATTGGATTAGCAAAGTGCCCTGCTGTTAGCTCCGATAAAAACCGCTGACTCGTAAAGGGCTTCAAATGCAAATAACGACTTAACTTAGCTCCGTCGTTAACCGGGTAATTGTCCCACAATACAGGCCTTCTACGTAATTGTTCTGCGATAAATTGCAGGTTATCTTCACTATAAGCCTTACTGCATACCTGTTCACCGGTCCAAAAATAATCAATATCACTATCTAAGCCCATCCCTAAGTTGCGCCAGTAGTCAGTGGGTCTTGCGCCAAATAGCTTTTCCAATATCGGGTCAGTGCTGTAATAGGATGGGCAAACAATAATATGCTTAGCCTGCGTTTTTGCACGAATATGATCGCATAACGCTAACTGCCGCTTCGCCATAGCACTTCCGTCAGAAGGCACATCATCGAAAAGAATACATAATAAATTAGTCGATATAGCGTCAATTTGCGCGATTTTCATATCGAGCAGCGCTAAATCCTTAGCGCTAACCGAAGCCTCTGCGGTTAAACTAATCGGCGAAAGGCCAATGCCAAATTCAATACTCTGTCGTGAAAACTGCAAGGCACAGCCTTGTAGCGCGGCCAAGTCCGCTTCGCTCCATGGCTCTCGCCACTGCTTACGTAAATGAGAATCAGATTTGGGCGCGTAGATATAAGCATTTAAACCGACCTTAGACATAAAGCCGGGATATTCCTGACGCGCTTGCCAAGACCAGGTTTCACCATAAAAACCCTCGATAACTCCGAGATAGCGTCTTTTATCGCTCATTGCTGCTCTTTTGGCTCATAGCTCGTTTTCATTGGCGGGTTGAAAGTCAGGATGATCTTCACAATTGTCAGTGGCGATGGATGGTACCAAGTGAGAATATATTCGCATAGCTTAACTGGATAGCTAGCAAGTTATAAAGCCTTGATTTTAATACTGAATAAATTTAATCCACTTTTATTTGGTTATTTATTGGACAATTTAACCATATGGTCTTTAATTAAATTTAAGGATGCCTACTCCCCGGTAGGTATCTGGAGACGCGAGTCTCACATGTTTCACTCCTATGGTCTTATGCCCCCAAACTCCGGTTTGGGGTTTTTTTTGGGTTTTTTTTGGCCTTTATTTAACCTGTGCCCAGATTCTGATTAAGCTCGCCGAAAACAAGTATTGGCAAATACACTTCCAAAGCGCAATTATGAAAAGAAACGCTATTAAAAGAACAGTCGTTGAAAGTTAGCCGTTGTTTGCTCGGCGAGTAGCTCCAGCTTTATTCCCCGCAGCTCCGCAATATACTCTGCCACATCTCTAACATAAGCGGGCTGATTGGGTTTACCGCGATGCGGTATGGGCGCAAGATAGGGCGAATCGGTTTCAACCATTAAACGCTCTAACGGTATTTTTTTTACCACCTCTCGCAAAGCGTCGGCATTTTTAAAGGTAACGATGCCCGATATAGAAATATAAAAACCCATATCGATTGCGCGCTTAGCCATACCCCAATTTTCAGTAAAACAATGCAATACACCCGCAGCGGAACCTGCATAGTTTTTTATACTATCAATAGTGTCTTCACGGGCTTCACGTGAGTGAATAATTACTGGCTTATTAACCTCTGCGGCAACTTTTAAATGAGTAATAAAATGCTTTTGCTGATCGCTGGCGCTATCCTTGGCATAAAAATAATCCAAACCAGTTTCACCTACAGCAACAATCCGTCTATCGCTAGCCCAACTACGTAATTTATCGGTATCCAAACCACCTGACATATCTTCCAAGGGGTGAAAGCCTGCCGAGGCATGGACATCATCATATTGATCGACAATCGCCATCATCGCAGGCAATTGTTCTAATGAAATACCGACACATAAAAACTGACTAACACCGCGACTTCGCGCTTGCTGCAAAGCACTTTCAACACTGCCACCGCAGTGTGAAAGATCTAATCGATCGAGATGGCAATGTGAATCCACTAGCATTTAAAAATAGAACCTGTTGCTGTTTCTTTACGAAGATTTTAATAACGACTACTGAACAGACCAACACTTTAGCCAAGCGCGTTATTCATTAATAATAAAGCGCTAGCTTATCCGATTTATTCAATTTGAGATAGAGTAGAAATTGAAGCCAGTAAAATAAGAATGCGATTAAAAAACCAGAAGGCTACTGATAAAAATTGATAGATTATACGTTTATAGCGCTCCAATACTAGACTAGTACTAAGTCAGAGCTAACTCTGTACTACATCGTATGAGTAGGTCGATCGGAATCAACAATACCGGCTAAATAGTTTTCTATTTTTTTAGTTGCCGTATCGTCTTGCGAACTGAACTGCACACCAATACCTGCGGCTCGGTTACCTTGCGCACGCTTGGGGGTTATCCAAACCACTTTACCCGCAACAGGAATTTTTTCAGGTTCATCCATTAGGTTAAGTAACATAAAAACTTCATCACCCACCATATATTGCTTGTTAGTTGGAATAAACAAACCGCCGTTTTCGATAAAAGGCATAAACGCTGCGTACAGCACAGCTTTGTCTTTTATCGTTAAAGATAAAATACCACTTTTAGCGCCTGTTTTGAGTGCGTCACCCATGTGTTTGCCCGTTATGTTCGCTCTTTAAATCTGCGCCTTGGTAATCTTACCTAAGCCTTGGCACCCGCCTAGCTGACAAATATTACTTTTATATATCAGTCCCAGCCCAATAAAGCTTAGTTGCTATGCAGCGGATTAGCTATTAAATTCATGATAAATCACCACGCATTGCAACAAAAGTGATTCCATCAACAATCGCGGATTCGCATTTTGATCCAGTACTCGCTTTGCCGTAGTCAAATGAGCATATAATTTTTGTAGCGCAGCCTGTGATAAGCGATCAAGGGCATTGGGACGATTTGACCCAACATCAGATTGCTTACTTTTTATGCAGCCATTAATTAAACGCATAAAACTATCCAAAACCTCTGGCAGTTGCTCTGTTTCAAAACTTCCCGCCAACTCTTGGGCAGTTTTTTTATTGGCCAACAAGGACTCAAATACGGATTCTATACTTGAGCGATCCAATCCCGAAGCCTGCTCGTTATTTAATAAATCGTAGGCTCTACCGGGTAGTCCCCGCCCCTGAGCCATCGCCGCCTCCACCTCAGCTGCGCTATGACTGCTGCCCAACCACTGCGCCAGCTGTTCTTGCGGGGGAACCACAAAGCTGACCCGTTGGCAGCGAGACAAAATAGTTGGCAGTATTTTACCGGCATGATGGCTAATCAAAATAAAATAGGTATCAGAGGGTGGCTCTTCAAGAATTTTTAATAGTGCGTTGGCGGCGTTTTCGTTCATTTGCTCAGCCGGACCGATAACACAAACTTTTTTACCCCCTTGTTGCGCGGTTTGTTGCAATCGAGATTGCACAAAACGAATGGTATCAACCTTTAAAATTTTACGCGGCGTTTCAGGCTGAACATTTAGCCAATCCGGATGAGTGCCAGCAGCACATAATAAACAGGACTTACATTGCCCACAGGCTTGATCATCTTGCGGCGCAGAACACAAAAGCATCCGCGCAAACTCACGCGCGAAAACCGTTTTACCGACAAATTGCGGTCCAAGTAATAATAAAGCATGAGGCAATCGCTGCGCTTGATATGCCGTTGCTAATTGCTCAACAATTGCTTTTTGCCAAGGCATAAAAGCCTCACTGCCATCGCAGCGAATACTGACAATTTGTTCGTTCGCCAATGCCGACATTTTTCTAGCGCGCCCTAATACTGTATTGAAAAAACATTCTGTTTAAGAAAAGCGTTTAGTCATTATAAAAGCTAAACCTTGGTATCTAAAAAGTCGTCTAACACGGCATGCAGATCCGACTGCACAGTTTGCAAGTCGCGCGAAGCATCAATAACACTATAACGATTTGGATCAGCTGCGGCACGCTGATAATAAGCATCACGCACACGCTGAAAAAAATCGCTGGACTCGGTTTCAAAACGATCGAGCTCACCGCGATGACGAACCCGCTGAGCGCTAAGCTCTACTGGAACATCGAGTATAATCGTTAGATCAGGCCGTAAACTTTGCTGCACAAACTTTTCCAACAACTCCACTTTATCACCACCTAACTGCCGCCCTTCGCCCTGATAAGCATAGGTCGCATCGGTAAAGCGATCACTGATAAGCCACTCTCCATTTGCCAACGCCGGTTTAATAACCGCCTCTAAGTGCTGTGCTCTGGCAGCAAATATTAGCAGCAACTCAGTCATTGGATAAATGGCTTCATCATGGTGTTTTAACAATAGCTCACGAATAAGCTCGGCGATCTCTGTACCACCCGGCTCGCGGGTGACTCGATACTTAATTGACTGACGATCGAAAAATTCGCAGATATAGGCCAAGTTCGTTGACTTACCCGCGCCTTCCATCCCTTCGAGGGTAATAAATTTTGCTGCTAGCTCAGCTATCACTTAGCCAATCTCCACTTGAAAATTTTTATAGGCCATCTCAATTATTATCGCTTTACTACACACTTAACCACTAGCCTTGATTATCGATCGACTTGGATTGTTTTTTTGCGCTTGGGCTAAGCGGTGTAGAACGGTAATCCGCTCGACGTTTCTGTACCTGATATTTTTGCACCGCTGCTTGATGCTCTTTAAAGGTGGTAGAAAAATAATGACTACCATCACCTTTGGCAACAAAGTAAAGTTCGGTTCCATCCAATGGATGCAGGGCCGCATAAATGGCAGCTCGCCCCGGCATAGCGATGGGTGTCGGCGGCAAACCATGTCGCGTGTAAGTATTGTAGGCAGTATCTTGCTTAAGATCAGCACGACGTAAATTACCTTTGTATCGCTCACCCATACCATAAATGACCGTTGGATCGGTTTGCATTCGCATACCCTTTTGTAAACGACGCACAAAGACACCGGCAATTTTGGGTCGCTCATAGGCCACGCCGGTTTCCTTTTCAACGATGGAAGCCATTATTAAGGCCTCGTAGGCAGATTGATAAGGCAAGTCCTCTGCGCGATCAGCCCACTCGGCTTCAAGCGCTTCAAGCATCGCAAGGTGAGCGCGGTTTAATACACTTAACAGGCTATTATCTTTGGCATAAAAATAGGTATCGGGCAAAAACCAGCCCTCGGGATTATCATTGCCTTGCATATATTTGATTGCTGCCGGCGATAGGCTGTTACTTAATTTATCTACGGTTAAGGATAACGACTGATCGGAAGCAAATGCCGGAGCCTCCAACAGCTTAGCCAACATTTGCTGGCCACTATCACCTTCAATTAATGTCAGTTTATATTGCAATGACACGCCACGATTTAATACATCCAATATCTGCGCAGGTGATGCCAATGCAGGTAGCTGAAACTCTCCCGCTTTAAGCACAAAGTTCGGCTCAAAAAAACGTACCCACACAATCGAGAGTGCGGGCCAAGGCATTAGATCTTTTTTATTTAACTCTAAGGCAAGCTCTCTAAAGTTCGAACCGGGCGCAACCGATACAATAGTTGGCGTTTGTAATTCCTTAATCGGTGTATGCCAGTAGGATAAAAAAATCTTGCTGGCAAAAAACACGACGCAAATCGCAATAATACTCAAACCAGAAAGAATCTTAAATAGCTTCATTAATTTAACTTTATCAATATAACTTCGTTAATAGTGATTTATCGATTGATCACAGTAAGCAATTCATTACTCAGCAAACACGCTGTTGCTAATCGCCGATTGTATTTGGCCCATTATATGCGAATCAGCCCAGTACGCTTCTGCCCAGCGAGTCACTTTATCATCGGTGTTTTTACAAGATAATAGCGGTCTTAAACCCTGTACCGCATTGCTTACGCCGCAAGCATCACTGGCACAAAATCGCTGCAGGGAAATACTTTGCTCTACCACATCAACGCCGATTTGCGGCGCAAGCTTATGCATAATAAATTCACGCATAACACCGGCAACACCACACTGCTCAATTGGCGGAGTAATTAATTTACCGCCTTCCAAAATAAAAATATTCGCCGAGGTTGATTCAACTACATCGCCTATTTGATCGAGCATTATGCCATCATCAAAACCGGCAAGCTCGACTTCGCGTTTTGCCAGCACTTGCTCCAAGCGATTACAGTGTTTAAGACCCGCCAGCAAGGGTTGCTGCGCTAATCGGGTTTCGCAAAGCATGGTTTTTAAAAATAAGGGAGGGCTAACGGCATAAGATTGTAAAAGCAGCATTCGATTAGCTCGCTGACCTTGCGTGCCATAACCTAGCAGCGAAGAACCGCGACTCACCACTAATTTTAATACAAAGCTTCCGGTCCTAGACTTTGCTGCCGCTAGGGCAAGTTCAATATCTTGTTGGATAAGAGATAAGGGACAATCGATATCTAAACAATGCAAGCCGCGAGATAAGCGCGCTAAATGCAGCGCTAGTAACGGCGCTTGACCGTCACGCACAAACAGCGTTTCAAAAACGCCGTCACCAAAAGTATTTGAGCGATCCGTTAACAAACCAAGTGACTGCTGATCAGCAGCATCTATGAACTGGCCGTTAAACCACGTGGATAGCGTCACTATAGAAACCAACACATACTACGCGAACTTAGCGGATACATAGGCTTCTAAACTTTTCTAAAGATTACTGTGCCGTTAGTACCACCAAAACCAAAGGAGTTGGACATGGCAATATCAATGTTTTTTTCTTGCGCGGTATGAGCCACGTAATTCAAGTCACAACCCTCATCGGGGTTATCCAAATTAATGGTTGGCGGCGCAACGCCATCACGAATAGCCAAAACCGAAAAAACTGATTCAACAGCCCCAGCTGCGCCGAGTAAATGGCCAATCATTGACTTGGTAGAACTGACCGCAACATTATCTGTATCACCATCAAATATCGATTTAACAGCAACGGATTCGGCTAAATCACCTGCGTGGGTCGACGTTCCATGGGCATTAATATAATCAATATCCGTAGCGGCAATACCTGCATCAGCGATAGCATTGCGCATCGACTGTGCTGCACCACTGCCGTCTTCTGGCGGCGAAGTCATATGATGCGCATCGCCACTCATACCAAAACCACAAAGCTCTGCGTAAATTTTAGCGCCACGCGCTTTAGCAAATTCGTATTCTTCTAGTACCAAAACACCTGCGCCATCGCTAAGCACAAATCCGTCGCGATCTTTATCCCAAGGGCGACTGGCCGCTTGCGGATCATCATTTCTTACCGATAAGGCTCTTGCGGCGGCAAAGCCACCTAACCCAACCGGTGTGGTGGCCATTTCAGCGCCGCCGACAACCATGACATCGGCATCCCCCATTTGAATCATTCGGCCGCCAACGCCAATATTGTGCGTGCCGGTTGTACAAGCCGTTACAATCGCAATGTTAGGACCTTGAAAGCCGTACTTAATGGATAGGTTACCACCAATCATATTGACGATGGAGCCGGGAACAAAAAACGGAGAGATTTTACGCGGGCCGCGATCTTGGAGAATTTTATGGGTGTTTTCAATCGAGCCAATACCGCCAATACCCGAACCAATGGCCGCGCCAATGCGCCCACGGTTGGCGTCAGTGATTTCCAAGCCAGAATCTTCAATCGCTTGAATGCCCGCTGCCATACCGTATTGAATAAAAACATCCATCTTGCGGGCATCTTTAGCGGGAATATAGCTAGCGATATCAAAATCCTTGACGTTGCCTCCAAATTGCGTGGAATAGGCAGAAACATCAAATGTTGTAATCGGCTCGATACCGCTCTTACCGTTGGTAATCGCCGCCCAGCTATCCTCAACATTATTGCCAACCGGGCTTACCATGCCCAATCCAGTCACAACCACTCTTCTTTTTGACACCTTTTAACTCCTACCAACTGACTTAAAATAAAGTCGATCGCTTAAAACACAAAAACCGCTTCTGCGAAAACAGAAACGGTTTTTATTCAATCACAAAGGCAGTGCGGTTGCTCGACATAAATAAATACTGTATCAATGCGAAAACAGTATAAATCCAAAACTGCGTCACTTTCATAGGCTATTACGCACTTATCCAGACACCGACGCACCATCGACTCAAACGCTAACATTGCCGATAACGGTTGATTTCGGCTGTCAATTTTGAGCTATAAAAATAGCTGCCAACCACCGCTGCAATGGCAGTAACAGTAAATGTAAAACCGCCAACTACTACAACCGTTTCAAAAACCCGCCATTACAGCAGGCTTTAAATTCAACTTAATCCAGATGTTTATCTATGTAATCGATAGCAAGCTGTACAGTCGTAATCGATTCTGCTTCTTCATCAGGAATTTCAGTTTCAAACTCCTCTTCCAAAGCCATAACCAACTCGACAGTATCAAGCGAGTCCGCTCCCAAATCTTCGACAAAAGACGCTGAGTTTTGAATCTCATCTTCTTTAACGCCCAATTGCTCTGCCACAATCTTTTTAACACGCTCTTCAACGCTGCTCATTGTTCTTTTCGACTCCTAAAAATAAAAATCTGGACCAAAATTCTAATAAGGTTTCACACTAAGGTGAAGCCAAAGTTTTGGCCATGATAAGTAATAATCCTGAATCGGTACACAAATTCAATTCAGTGCCTTAATTGTTAATTTATACAGAGCTTGATTTATAACAAGCTTAATGCAAATAACAACTTTTCAAAAAGCACCGAACCAACCGTGACTCAGAACGCGGCGCATTGTACCTTGATTGCTTAAAAATGTAATCGGTTTTTAGTGCATTTCTGCCAAAAGCAAAATGCACTAAAAACAGCTAATAATCGATTACTTATTAACCTAATATCTTAAGGCTAAGATCGAAATCAATATCGTTACAAACCCGCATAGACCCAAGCTAAAACTCGCCTAAGCCATATACATACCGCCATTTACATGAATAGTTTCACCGGTAATGTAACTTCCCGCCTCGCTGGCAAGAAAATCCACCACCGCGGCGATCTCTTCAGGTGCACCGAGCCTGGCGAGCGGAATCTGTTGTAGCAAGGCATCCTTTTGCGCATCCGGCAGCCCGCTGGTCATATCCGTGTCGATAAAGCCCGGAGCGACAGTATTAACCGTTACCGAGCGCGAGCCCAGTTCTCTAGCCATGGCTCGGCTAAAGCCCTCTACGCCCGCTTTGGTAGCGGCATAATTCGCCTGCCCAGCATTCCCCATGGAACCAACCACAGAGCTAATATTAATAATTCTTCCCCAGCGCGCTTTGGTCATACCCTTTAAACAACTTTTAACCACACGAAAAACAGAGTTGAGATTAGTATCGATAACCGAATCCCATTCGTCGTTTTTCATCCGCAGCATAAGATTATCGC
>CAJQQO010000235.1 GCA_905480475.1 uncultured Pseudomonadales bacterium
AGCGCAATTGCCGCGGATGGATAATGGAAAATTGTATAAAAAGAAGCTACGTGAACGTTATTGGAATCAATAGCGGCGATCAAGTTTGCAGAGTTTGAGTGTTCGTTTTTAAAACGGCTGAAGCGCAAATCTGCGCCAAGATTTAGGTCACTTCACTTGATGCGCCAATCCCTGTCGATAGCCTGATTCCGATGCTGCTTTTCTCTTAGATGGGTCCAATGGGTTCTTGCCCATTGCCAGTTTAGAGGCGGTGTCGGGAATGATTAATTCGACCTTGCTGCCATTGTCTTGCAATAGTTTCATTTCTTCTACTAAGCTGCTTTCAGCAAACGGATTCCCTTGTAAACCCAGAGGCGAAATGATCAGTGCTGTTTTTGCGCCTTTGGCATAGTCTGCATTTTCACTGGATCGTATGCCGCCGTCATAATAATTCTCGCAATTGATGTTTACGCTTGGCCATATACCCGGTACCGCGCAGCTTGCGGTAACAGCGTCAACAAAATCGACGTTTGATTGTTTGGTAAAGACCCTAAGTTGGCCGCTTGTAGCATGTATGGCCAGTATTTTGATTTCCACCTGAGGCCATTCATGCTGTGGCATTCTGTCTAATATAACTTGTCTACGCTGTTCAGCTGAAACCGTTTTACTCGCTGCTGCCATTTTACCTATTGCTTGCCGGAACTTAATGACATTGCGTTTGACGATTAGAGCAGGTAACAACTTCAATAATATTTTAAACAGATTTACCGCGGGTGTGATCTCATGTATCTGCTTTGCTTCATCGCGCTGGCGTTGATAGAGCTCTTGGATGCCAAGCGAACTGCTTATTTGAGCGGCCACTGTTGCACCCGCCGAAGTGCCTATTAAGCTGTCATATTTGGTCAGATCTAAACCCTGTTGCTCTAAGCCAGCAAGCAAACCGCTCATCCAGGCGATGCCTGTAACACCGCCACCCCCTAGAATCAGTGCATTATTTAGCTTGCTTTCGATTTTCGGGTACTCCCTATCAGGCTTCTGTGGCGGGCAAATCGTAAAAGCCCTTCTGCCATTTACGCAATGTTGTAAATGCCCTTACGTCTTCTCGGGCTAAAAGCGGGCGATCGACATAGGCTTGATGTCGCCAAATGAGCAGGTCTTCATCCACCGTGGTGAGAATTTCATCGGCTATTCGTTTTTCCAAATCATTGGGCAATTGTTGAGACTCATCACCGTCTGGACGCGGCCACCAGATGCTATTGAAAAGGTCTGACGTTTCATCGTCTACCGGTGTTGCGCAAAATAGAACACGATAGTTGTAAGAGCCTTTAAACACATTAAATGAGCAGCCAACACCGCTGGTGCGCGTGTCGAATTCCATCGCTACTTCGCCCGTTTTAACTGACTTGAAGCCGAATACTGTGCGAAATTCAGTGTCGTCATTACGAAAATCTTGTTCAAGTAATTCTGGGGTCATCGGTGAGTCGTGCACATAGCGAAAGTGCATGGAGTCAACGCTGTTCTCAAAGGTAATCTGCGGGTGAACCTCTTCGCCTGACCACAGCCGCGTGCCGCCGGGGTAGAGCGGGTAGAAGTCTTTTTCTGCCATATCTGAAAACTCGGTGAAGTCGTCAAACATGTGGGTGAGTGACCAGCGCGGGGGCGAGTTAGTTGGGTCGTGCCAAATAAAGATACAGCCGTGTTGTTCTTGAGCATGCCAAGTTTTGAGGCGTTTGTTTACGCACTTTTCTTGGTACGGAATGTGAGTGTTTTTGCCTTCCTTGTTCCATCGCCAACCGTGATACGGGCATTGAACTTCGTTACCCACCACTTTGCCACCATGTCCTAGGTGGGCTCCTAGATGGTGGCAATGTGCGTTCATCACATTGATGCCACCGTCTTCGCCGCGATAGGCAACCAAATCTTGGCTGAAATAGCGCAGTGGCTTTACACTGCCTTTAGGGATGTCGCCGCTCCAGCCAATTTGAAACCAGCCAACAGGCTTCATGGAGAATGGAAGTTCTTTTAAGTTCATGTGATACTCTCAGGTCCAACCACAGACAAGGCTTGCCTTGTGGTTTGCGTGTCGAATCAATAAAAACTAATATATCATCAGTTGTTATTCTGGGCAACGCGTAGCAAAAGTATAGATGGTCGATCGACATTACTAATGGCAACTACTAATGGCAACTAAGGTGTTCATTTCGTGAGTAAACTAATAGATAAAAATAAGCACGGGCAATCGCTTGGTAGAAAGGGGCGAGAAACCAAAGAGCGACTATTGAATGCCGCACGTGACTTATTGCAGACTAATTCTCCGGTGCACCTCACGGTCGTATCTGTTGCAAAAAAAGCGAAATCTTCCTCAGCAACGTTTTATCTTTATTTTGATGACGTACGCAGTCTTTTATTGGTTCTAAGCGAAGACGCCGAAACTGATATGAAGGTGGTGCACGATGTATTGGACGAGCCGTGGGACCCACAATTACTTGATTTAGATCATGCGGCGCGCGTAGTACAAGCCTATGTGTCAGTCTGGGATAAGCATCGTGCGGTATTGCGCTATCGTAATTTGGAGGCCGATCGCGGTGATGCCGAATTTGAGAATATACGCCTTCGTACTACGGTTAGAATCGTAAGTCGCTTTGCAGATCATATTTTTGCCGCGGTGCCCAAGAAATCGAGCTTCACCTTTAACGATGCGCTGGCCGAAGCCTCCGTGTTAGTAGCAGCGATGGAGCGGCTAGCCGCTACTGATATTCAAGTTGTTAATCGTGGTGTTGGTTCGCAAGCGATGTGGAATGGTATGACGCGTGTCATTGCGCGCACACTTAATGCTGGCGTTCTGGCCGCAGAAGTTAAAAAAACGACTAAAGCCGCTAAACGAGCTTAACTGGCAATGGCCCAAGCTTAAGCACAGGCCTAAGATTGGAGCTAAGAGGAGAGCCGCTCTTGCTGCCAAAGACAAATAACCTTGCGTTGTGGTTTAGTTCTAGTTGGACTGTAGCCGAGATTAAGCTCAGTCAAGTGTCCCAAAATTTCAGCCGCACTAAATCTGGGCTCTGCAGTTGAACCGCGGCTCATAGCAAATTCGATATCTTCAAAATTCTTGACGCAACAATTCACGCACCTTAAACTAACGCATCGTCATTTATCGAGTTCTTGCTCTAGCATTTGATCTTGACGCTAGGGAATTAATCAACAGTGGACCTAAAGATATGGCTGAGTTGCACCCAAACGCGGATTACCAAGGCTTCCTAAGCAAAGGCAAGTTTATGATTCAACGTGGTCACTCCAGTGGTAAATACCATTTTTACCCTCGGGTGATCGAGCCAGGTACCGGTAATGATGATCTGGAATGGATTGAAGCGAGCGGTAAAGGGGTCATTCATTCAACCACAACTGTGCGTGTGCGGCCTCCAGCGGAACCGTATAACGTGGTGCTGGTAGAACTCGATGAAGGGCCTAGAATGATGAGTCGAGTAGAGGGCGTTGACCCGCTGACGGTGAAAATCGGAATGCGCGTTCAAGCTAGAATTGCACATCAAAACGAAGAATATTTTGTCGTTTTTGACCCCGAATAAATGCTCATTGAAATGACATGCCAGATTGATCCAGTCGGGCTTCGGACCACTCGATGAGCGATACCAGCGAAATCGCTGAACTTTTGTGTCAAAGCGCAGAAGACTTTATTTCTGCTCACGGCGATCTTAATACGCAACGACAAAACTTAGGTCAGGCGTGGCCGATTGATCGTAAATTGTGGTCGTCGATGGCCGACCTAGGCTGGCTGGGGCTGGCGTTAACAGAGCGCCTCGGTGGATCACAAATGCATGTCAATGTGGCGGCTCCCTTATGCGAAGTTTTGGGCCGTCATCTGTTTGATCAACCTTTCATAGCAGCGGCACTATTGCCTGCCATGGTACTTAATGCCGCGCAGAATAAGCAGGCACAATCGCTGGCGGATGGTTTGCTTTCGGGTGCCACGCACCTTTGTTTAGCTTGGCAAGAGGCGGTTGAGTGTAGCGAGCTTGAAGTGCCGAAAACCCGCGTGGAAAATGGTCGTTTAATTGGCCGTAAGATGTTTGTCGCTGGTTTGGAAGATGATTCGGTAATGCTTGTCTATGCAGCGCATGCTGGCCAAACGGCCGTATTCGCGCTTGCTGCCAACACTGAGGGCGTTTCGATTAAGCGATTTGCAACCGCTCATGGCAGCTATAGCCAAGTTGAATTTAGTGATGTGCCGCTGGATGATGCCGCACCATTGCTCAGTGGAGCGCTTGCAACGCGGGCGGTACGGCGAGCCATCTCGTTTGGTCGAGTGGCGGTGAGCGCCCAGCTAGCTGGCATCGCACGTTCCTGTCTTGAGCAAACCATCGAGTATGTAAATCAGCGAGTCCAATTTGGGCGACCCATCGGGTCTTTTCAGAGCGTTAAACATCGTTGCGTGGACATGGCGATTCAGCTAGAGATGGCTGATGTTGCGTGGCGAAATGCGGCAGATCAGATGAGTGTTGGCTGTGATGACGACTTTAATGGCGACTTTAATGATGGTGTGTATCAGGCCTCGCAATACGCCGCTAAGGCTCGGTGCTCTGATGTGGCACGACAGGTGTGCAAAGAGGCGGTGCAATTGCACGGTGCAATGGGTTTTACTGAAGAGTGTAATGTAGGGCTGCATTTTCGCGCCGCAATGCAATATGCCTCCTGGCTTGGCACACCTGTGTTTATGCGTCGTCAGTTTATCTCGGCCGGTGGTTCTTAGACTTATGACGCAGGCACGCAATAGTCTCAGTGATCAAGAGTTTCGTAGCGAGCTACGAGGCTTTCTTAATGAACACTATCCTGCGCATCTGCGGCAGGATTTTCATCGGCCGTTCCGGCGCTTGCGCGGAGACGAAGCCCGAAGTTGGCTGAGCATCGTTCATCAACACGGGTGGCGCGCACCTGCCTGGCCCACGCAGTGGGGCGGCATGGGCTTATCCTTTCGTAAGCAAATGATTTACCACGAGGAGCTTGAGAGTAGCGGAGTTGCGCGAATCATCGATTTAGCGGAATCACAACTTGGGCCAATCTTAATTCAACATGGTAGCGCAGCACAGCGCGATTATTATCTGCCTCGCATGCTCAATTGCGAACATGTGTGGTGTCAGGGCTATTCAGAGCCAAATGCTGGGTCAGATTTGGCGAGCTTGCAAATGCAGGCGCGTTTGCAAGGCGATCACTATTTGGTCAGCGGGCAGAAAATTTGGACCACCCATGCCAATGATTCAACTCACATCTTTGCCTTGGTACGCACCGGTAGGTTTGAAAAGCGTCAGCAAGGAATTAGTTTTCTATTGATCGCATTAGACACGCCCGGTATTAGTATAAGACCGATTGATAACCTCGCTGGTGAAGATGAGTTTTGTGAGGTGTTTTTTGATGAGGTAAAGGTCCCTGCCGAAAACTTGGTTGGTGAGCAGCACATGGGCTGGAGCGTTGCCAAGGCTCTGCTGGGCTTCGAGCGAGTGTGGATTGGCAGCCCTGCGTTAGCGGCTAAAGCATTTGATTTAGCTAAACATGTTGTCAATGTCTGCAATCTACGAGGCGACACTGGCGTGATAGATAGATTAGCCGTGCTCAGCGCCGACCTGCATGATTATCGTCTACTCTATACTCGCATGTGCGATCAAATTGCTGATGGTGGTGGGCAA
>CAJQQO010000236.1 GCA_905480475.1 uncultured Pseudomonadales bacterium
GACAGCGGGCTAAATTTTGCGATAGATTTTGACATAGTGAATTCGAAGTTAAATGAAAAATGGGATCGGCGACCAAAATACCACCAACTATTAGTAGATGCTATATTTTTGCATTATTTATCAGTGTGTTACCAGTGACAAATTGCTCAAGCCGTTTAGATTGCCAATTTGGCAGCTTTTGAGCTGCAGCAGCACAATTTTGCAGTGATAGAACCGCAGTTTAGGCGTTAAAAGCGGCTATTCACACATTTTCATCGATCACTCCGCTATTGACAATTAGTCAACATATCTGAATAATTCCCCGCCTCGAATTTCGTGTGTCATCGAGCGACCAAATTTTCCATTTATATAAACAGTTTATGAAATCAGCCTAATTCAATAGCCTGATTCAAACGATCAGGAGTCAACCTTGGCTAACTCGCCTCAAGCAAAAAAACGCGCTCGACAAGCTGAAAAACGTCGTAGCCATAATGCCAGCATGCGTTCAATGGTGCGGACTTATATCAAAAAAGTAACTGCCGCTATTAGCAGTGGTGACAAAGCATCAGCCCAAGCGGCCTATGATGGTGCAGTGCCAGTACTTGATCGTATGGCAGATAAAGGCATTATCCATAAGAACAAAGCTGCTCGACATAAGTCAAGATTGAACAGCCAAGTTAAAGAACTCGCCTAAATTGTTATAGCCGCCAAGCTATATGGCGGCTTAGCAAGGTAAGTAGACCAGCCTGATTTGTAAAAAGAGGCTTTATCATAATAATTTCACATTCTTGTATAGGCCTGTTTTTAAAGGCTTTTTAAAAGAATTAGACGATTGCACCACGAGTAAATTGTTATAAACTCAAAACGATCGTTGACAGCACCAATCAGTTTGGATAGATTGCGAACTGTTGAGCCGCATAGCGGCAACGAATTTAAAACACCTTTCTGACTGACGCCCCCCTTGTTTGGTCAATAAAGTTCTTTTTCATCCCTGGAGAAATAATTTTGGCTTCCAATAAGCCAGGAGCTTTCAGGCATGAAAAAAATAATTACAGCACTCCCGAACGGGTCTGTTGTGGCCACTTTGGCGACAACAATTACTCTCGCAGTTACTTTAACCGCCTCTTTGTTTACCGCATCCGCTGCGGCAATCTATGAAGATGAACCTTCTCAATATGAAGACGATGATGAGTCGTCAGAAGTTGATTGGTCATACGATGAAGAGCTGGGTCTAGAAAAACGCGACATACTCGCAATACATTGGCAGCGTAAAGACCGCGGCGACCATAATTACGGCGATAAAAAACGCCGCAAAAATCATGGCTGGTCAGGCTGGGGTCGAGATGATGCGAACGAAAGCGAGCCAGGCTGGACCGAAGGCTGGAGCAGCGATTGGAAAAAAATTGACTGGCATAGCGAATGGGCTGACGATAGCGAAGGCGATGATTCCGGTTCAATGAACCACTGGAAAAAGAAACATAAGCACTTTTACGCCATCGCTCATCATAAATTCCATAAAAAATGGAATAAGAAATGGAAAAAGCTCTGGCTTAAATGGAAGAAGCATCACCATTACCCAGAACACCCTACTCCTGTGCCATTATCAGGTGCATCGATATTCTTTATCTCAGGCTTAGGTGTAATGTTTGGTTTAGCAAGACGACGCAGAGCATAAGCGCTGCTAGAGCTAAAACACAAATAAAAATCGGGTAAGGGCTCATATAGTCTTTACCCGTTTTTATTTCTAACAGCGAATAAGATCTGCAAATGTAAAGCGCTCTCCACAAGCTGGAATCATATCGGTAGTTGTAGCGATTTCGGAACCGTTTTTAAACCGCTAACCCCAGCCAATTAAGCGCTGATAAACAACGTCCTCAATCACAGCAAGCCATTGATTTATAATGACTTTTAATCTCTCTGCTGTTTATCTTGTTTATAAGCCATTAATGCTTTATTATTCGCGCCCTTTTTAGAGCCGGGCTTTTTGGGTGAAACACACCCTCGCCCATTACCGTTGCCAAACCAGCAAATAATAAAAAAGCAGTTAAAACAAAGCTAGCTTGGCCGCAATACGGAGAGAAAAATGTACGCAGTAGTTGAAAGCGGTGGCAAACAGCATCGCGTTATCGAAGGTGAAACCTTAAAAGTTGAAAAACTGGATCTTGCGACCGGTGATACGCTAACAATCGACCAAGTATTAATGGTTGGTGAAGGAGAATCCGTTAAAATCGGAGCACCTTACGTTGATGGCAGTAAAGTTACCGCCGAAATCCTCTCACACGGCCGTCACGATAAAGTGACTATTGTGAAGTTTCGTCGTCGTAAGCATCACCGTAAACAAATGGGCCACAGACAGTGGTATACAGAATTAAAAATCACCGGTATTAGCGGCTAGTCTTTTTAAGACCAGACGTTGGCTTGCTAAACATCCAAGCCCATACCGATTGAAAGTACTATAAAACGATTTTGGAGAAACTCTCATGGCACATAAGAAAGCTGGCGGTAGTACCCGTAACGGACGCGATTCAGAGTCCAAACGACTCGGCGTCAAATGTTTTGGCGGCCAAGCTGTCATTGCAGGCAATATTATTATTCGTCAACGCGGCACCAAGGTTCATCCTGGTGTAAATGTTGGCATTGGTAAAGACCACACTTTATTTGCAACGGGTGATGGCTTTATTAAATTTGAACAAAAAGGCCCGAAAAACCGCAAATACGTTAGCGTTGTAGCGTAGAGCCGCATCGTAAAACTGGCGCTTTGAACTAAAAAAAGCCCTGTCTTGCGACAGGGCTTTTTTGTATGGATAAGCTTTATATTTGCTTCACGCCAAACAGTATTAGAATTTCGCGCTGACAACTCGACATATCTACACAAGAAATCTCCACAACACTTCTCCACAACAAAGACAGACCAACAGTAAAAGCGTAAATTACCATGAAATTTGTAGACGAAGCCATAATCACAGTCACGGCAGGTAAAGGCGGCAACGGCGCCTTGAGTTTTCGTCGCGAAAAATATATCCCCCGCGGTGGGCCCGATGGTGGCGATGGCGGCGACGGCGGCAGTGTTTTTCTGCAAGCCAGTGAATCGCTAAACACCTTAATCGACTTTCGCTTTCAGCCCCGCTATCGCGCCGAATCAGGTCAAGGTGGTCAAGGTAAAAACTGCACCGGTCACGCAGGTGAAGACAAGACATTGGAAGTGCCGGTCGGCACCACGATTATCGATGAAGATACCGGCGAAGCGTTAGGCGACCTGCTTAATGCTGGCGATCGACTTAAAGTCGCGCAAGGTGGTTTCCACGGCTTAGGCAATACGCGCTTCAAATCCAGCACTAATCGCGCACCTAGACAAACCACACGCGGCTCTGAAGGTGAATCAAGAAAGCTACGCTTAGAACTGAAGCTATTAGCCGACGTCGGCTTGCTGGGCATGCCTAATGCAGGCAAATCCAGTTTAATCAGTGTCGTTTCCGCGGCGCGACCCAAAATTGCTAACTACCCATTTACCACACTGGTACCAAGCTTGGGCGTGGTCAGCACCGAAGCGCATCGCAGCTTTGTCATGGCAGATATCCCTGGCCTAATCGCTGGAGCCGCCGAAGGTGCTGGTCTAGGTATTCGCTTTTTAAAGCATCTCACCCGTAACCGATTGCTATTGCATTTGGTTGATGTATTACCGCCCGATGAAACCGATCCGGTTGACGCGATTGAACAAATAGACAGCGAGCTGGATAAATTCAGCGCAGCGCTTGCCGACCGACCACGCTGGCTGGCGCTTAATAAAATTGATTTGCTTAGCGATGATGAAGTTTCTGATCTGCTAGCTCGTGTTAAGCTTGAGTTTCCACATTACGAGCACGTTTACGCCATTTCAACGGTAGCACGACGGGGCCTGGATCAACTTACACACGACGTTATGCGAACGCTGGAAACCATTTGGCAAGACGAGCGAGAAGACCCAGAAGTACTACAAAAGGAACTTGAAACCCAGCAAGCTATGCAAGTAGAAGGTCGCAATAGCATCGCTGAATTGGCAGAAAAACGTGCCGCTGAGCGCGCCAGTCAAAAAACCGGATCACAAGATATTGATCAGGACGACGATGACTTTGATGTAGAAGTCGAATACGTAAGAGACTAATATTCTGCGGCCGACGATAAAAACAAGCTAGCAAAACAAGACTTAGAAATATTAATGGCATGAGCAACCCAAACGACATTAATTCATCCCAAAAACCCTCGCGCTGGGTCATCAAGATTGGCAGCGCGCTACTGACTGATAACGGTCAGGGTTTAGCGGTTAAAGCATTAGACCATTGGGTAGAACAAATCGCCGCATTAAAAAGTGTCGGTCACGAAGTTGTCCTGGTTTCATCCGGCGCTGTCGCCGAAGGCGTTAAAAGGCTTGGCTTAACCCAACGCCCGGATTCACTACATCAAATTCAAGCCGCTGCTGCTGTAGGCCAAGCAGGCCTTATTCAAGCTTATGAAGCACGCTTTAAAAAATTTGATTTAACCACCGCGCAAATCTTATTAGTTCATGAAGATCTATCCTCGCGCACCCGCTATCTCAATGCCCGCCAAACGCTGCAAAGTTTATTGGACTATGGCGTCATTCCTATCGTCAATGAAAACGACACCGTTGCAACTGACGAGCTTCGTTTTGGTGATAACGATACCTTAGCCGGACAAGTGGTGAATTTGGTTGATGCCGATACCCTATTAATCCTAACTGATCAGCAAGGCGTATTTACCGACGACCCAAGAAGTAATCCCGACGCAAGCTTAATTACGGAAGTGGATGTTCACGACAGCAGTCTCGATCAAGCCGCAAAAGATGGCAGCGGAACGCTAGGCCGTGGCGGCATGACCACTAAGATCAAAGCGGCACGGCTAGCCGCAAGATCCGGCGCATCAACGATTATCGCCAATGGCTTGGAAGATAATATTATTTGTCGCTTAGCCAACAATGAATCGCTCGGCACCAAGTTAAGCAATAAGCGCAAAGCAATTGCGCCACGCAAACAATGGTTATCCGGTAGTTTATCGGTGAAAGGCTTATTAACATTGGATGCTGGCGCAGTTGAAGTGCTCACTCGCTCTGGCAGCAGCTTATTACCCGTTGGCGTGAGCGAGGTAAACGGCGTTTTTCGACGCGGCGAACTGGTGAGCTGCGTTGATCAAAACAATAAAGAAATTGCCCGCGGCTTAGTGAATTATAACAGTGATGAAGCCGCCAAAATCGCCGGCCAAGCAAGCGAGCAGCTGGCCGATATTCTAGGCTACGGCGGCGATCAAGAAATCATCCATCGCGACAATTTAGTTGTGCTGTAATTTTTTACTCTAACTTGGCCTAACTTACGATCTTACTTACTGCATAAAAATTACTGAAGCACGCAAGCAACTATTCCGGCAGAATAAGAACCCTATGAAAAAACCGCGAGTGCTTATTATCGGCGGCGGATTCGGTGGATACTTTTGCGCGAAACATCTACGCAAAATCTGCCGCGGCACCGTCGAACTAGAAATTATCAGCGAAATAAATTATTTCGTTTTCCAACCGCTATTACCTGAAGTAGCCGCCGGCACACTCAACCCTCAAGATGCGGTAACGCCACTACGAACCCTTCTAAAAGGCGTAAAGGTCAGGCTTGCCAGTGTGCAATCGATTGACACCGAAGCCAAGCAGGTAGTATTAATTCAGGGGCAAAAACGGATTCTGCAACGGCTTGACTATGATCATCTGGTTATTGCTACCGGACAGGTCACTAACTTGTCGATGTTTCCGGGCTTTGAAGATCACAGTCTAACAATGAAAAACCTGTCAGATGCATTTCGTCTGCGCAACCATATTATTGAATGTCTCGAAGTTGCTGACGTCACCAAATTTAAAGAGCTCAAACAGCGCTACCTAACCTTTGTAGTAGCAGGTGGTGGGTTTTCGGGTGTTGAAACGATCGGCGAAATGCTGGAAATGATTGAGCGTATTCTGCCGCAATACCCCAATATCAGCTTGGATGAAATTCGCGCCGTATTGGTTCAACGCGGTAAAACAATTCTTCCCGAGATGTCAGCCGAATTAGGCGACTACGCGCGTAAAAAACTGGAACAACGCGGCGTTGAGGTTTTAACCGAAACCGCTATCCAATCAGCCACGCGCTACGCGGTGTGTATCTGCGATCGCAACAGCGAACAACAGCAATCGATACCAGCGCGAACCATTGTCACTACGATTGGCAACGGCCCCTCTGAATTTGTTAAAAACCTGCCTATTGAACTTGAACGTGGAAAAATTGCAGTTGACGCCAATATGCGGGTAAAAGGCCTAAACAATATTTGGGCTGTCGGTGATAGCGCCTTAACTCCGGTGACCTGCAAAAAAACCGGCGAGCAAAGTTTTGCGCCACCGACTGCACAATTTGCTGCTCAGGCCGCCAAGCAATTGGCAAAAAATATTCACAATAGCTTAAACGGCAAACCACTTACGCTGTTTTGTTATCAATCCAAAGGTATGCTTGCGTCCCTAGGTGGTTACCGAGGTGTTGCAGAACTATATGGCATGCGCTTTACCGGTTTATTTGCCTGGATAATTTGGCGTGGATTGTATATAGGAATGCTACCGGGCTTCACCACCCGCTTGCGCGTCGCATTAAACTGGTTCTTTGATTACTTTATGCCTAGAACCATTGTCTATATGGGTGAGCCACCCACTACAGCAACACACTTCGCTTACTTTTCCAAAGGCGACTGCATACATCACGCCAATGAAATACCGCAGGCATTCTATGTCGTCGTTGAAGGCGAGTTAAAACAATTGCTGGAACAAGACGGTCAGCTAATTGAACGCACACTAAAACCTGGTGATAGCTGGGGATCAAGAGCTCTAAAAGAATCACGCCTTACCACCGGCGAAGTGATTGCTGCAGAAAAAAGCAAACTGCTTATTATGAAAAGTGAAGATTTTACCCGTTTACGTGGAGTCTATAATCCACTTGACCAACAACTGGAATCACAAGACAGATAAGAAAACTCATCGTTCTTAAAACAATCCTATGCAAATAGAATACGCCACCGTTTTTGCTCAAAACCCTTTAAATGAAATGGGTGAATCTCAAATCATTGCGAATGGCAATGCGGCAGCGGTAGTGATCGTTGACAAAAATACGGAATATGATTTCTCTAGCGATAAGCAACGTCAAAAGCTAGCAACATTATTATTAAGCAAACCGCAAAAATACTTTGAGCAAAATAACCTCGCGCCTTCGGCGGTGTGTTTTATTGATAAGCCAATAGAAAATAGTGTTCACCCTAGTATCGAATGTTTTTCAGCATACGCAAAAATCATAACTTGCGGACACGGTTTGCTTGCCGCTAATGCAATACTAAATCAACAGCGTCAAAAGGGAGGGCAAGCAGGACACTATCGATACGCTAAAAACCGTCACTGGATAAAAATGACAAAAAGTGAAGTCAATGAATCCACCGTACCCGATTGGGCAGATAAAGTATTTTCCATAGCACCAAGCTATGCAGCTTATACAGGCAATATAGATTCAGCCGCTGACAAGACCAGCGATGGCTACTGGATATTTGAATGGCAATCTCAGACAAGCTATTCACTAGCGAAACAACACTACCACTTACAGCAACTATCGGTAAATCACGCTGTCTTAAAACAACATACTCAACGCGCTGCGATTGCAACGCAATGGTTAGAAAGCAACAAGTACAATTTACAATTTTTACAACGCTATTTCGCGCCGCAATATGGGGTAAACGAAGACGGCGCAACCGGATCTGCACATCGAGTACTTGCTAGTTACTGGGCAAATAAACAATTGGGCGCAGAATCCTTTGCACGTTTTTCTGCCTATCAATGTTCAACCGCCGGTGGCGTTTTACACAGCGAGTTAATCGACGACGCAATTTGGCTAGGTGGGAAGGTGGATATAGGCGCCACCGTTAATCTCGACATTAATATTGATTTATTCAAATAGGCAAAAAAACCTTATATTATTATCGCATTCCCTTACAATATGACTCATATCAAAACAACGCTGCGCCTAAATAATTTGATTAGAAAAATCAATGACTATGAATAATATGCCGGAGATTAGCAAAAGCTTGGTTAAACCGTCAGTTAGCGATACGCCTGGTAATCAGCCACTAGAAAAAAACTCGCAAAAAAACTTGCTCGATCATTTTAAGCAAGTGCGCAGCGCCTCGGTTGATTTTTGCAGCACACTATCGGCAGAAGATTTACTGCTGCAAGGCGCAGCGTTTGCCAGTCCGGCAAAATGGCATATCGCACATACCAGCTGGTT
>CAJQQO010000237.1 GCA_905480475.1 uncultured Pseudomonadales bacterium
GCATTTCCTTATTTGGATTCATTTACGACATGGGCTAGTTTATTAGCAACTTGGATGGTTGTTAAAAAAGTATTGGAAACTTGGCTCTACTGGTTCTTTATCGATTTTGTATCCATGCTGCTTTATTTTAATAAAGGCTTGTTATTTACCGCACTACTATTTGCTCTTTATATGGTGATAGTTATTTATGCTTACTTTAACTGGCGCAATATCATGCAGCAGAATCTCGCCGCCTCCAAGCATCTTAATTTAGCTAACGGTTAAGGCTATGACTAATAGCTTAGAAAATATAATTGAGCAATGGCCACAATGGAATATTGGGTTAAAATCAAAACCCATTTTTGATCATGAGTTATTTGGCAGCAGCAGTAACACTAGCTTTATTCTTAACTGCTCACTAAACAACGGCATGCAACTGCGCCTGGTTTTACGCATCCATAAAGACAATCCCATATTTCAAGCCGATAGACAGCAAGAATATACAATTCAGCAAGCAGTCAATGATATGGGCGCGGCGCCTGAAATTATCTATCAACACCCCGATGGTCATTACCGACTATGCGAATATATTGAGGGAGAAAGCTTTGAGCATATTTTCACCTGCTCAAATTCACAATACTCTACAGACGAAAAAGCTCAGCTAATCAAAGCCCTTTTTTTAACGCTTAAAAATATCCATCAACTTAAGCTACCGATCGCTGACTTTAGCTATTCTAACTGTATTCAAAACTACGGGCGGATATTGTTTTCGCATATTGAATCGCAAACAGCAGAGCAAGCGCTTTCGGTAATGCAGCAGCGGCAAACTAAAATGCTAGCCATTTGCAAAGGCTATGAAAATCAATATGGTGTAAATACCCGCGTCCCCTGCCATATTGATTTAAATGCCAATAATATTTTATTGGCCAGTTCGGCTTTACTAGCAAACCCGGATAATCAAGGCGATCCAAAGACGGGCAGACCCTGTATTATGATTCTTGATTGGGAATTTGCTGGCAATGGTATTGCCAGCATGGATTTCGCCGCGATCGCCAGCGAGTTACAATTGGACATTACACAAGTGTCAATGTATTCCGGTATTGGGCAAAAGGAATTAAACTGTGCACAACAGATATATCAGTACACTTGTGAAATCTACAATCGGGCCTTAGCGCTGGAATCACCTTCACTATTGATATAGCGCAACAGACTTTCATCTACAACCTCAAATTTATAAAGCACCGCAATCATGAGTTTATTCAGCGAACAGGAGTATCTCCGCTACACCCGGCATATCCAATTGCCTGGCGCGGGTGCTGCTGGTCAAAGTAAACTAAAACAAGCCCATGTGCTTATTGTTGGCTGCGGTGGATTAGGTGCGCCGGTAAGTTACTATCTTGCGGCGGCAGGTGTTGGCACGATTACCGTAGTTGATAACGACAGCGTTGAACTCAGTAACTTGCAACGGCAAATCACTTTTAGCGAAACTGATATTGGCAAATCTAAAGCCTTATGTACCAAGCTGCGCTTAGAGCAACTCAATTCAGATATTAACATTCATGCCGTTGATAAAGCGCTATCAGTTGATAATGCTGCTGAACTAATTCAAGCCGCCGACTTAGTCCTCGATTGCACTGACAATTTTGCTACCCGCTATCTGATTAACGACCTATGCAAGGTACTGGGCAAGCGTTGGATTTACGCTAGTATTTATCAATTTAGCGGTCAGTGCGCTTTATTTAATCCCGATCAAAGTTGCTTTCGATGTATTTTTCCATCAGCACCCGCTGGTGACAGCGCGCCCAACTGCAACATAGCAGGCGTGCTAGGTGTATTGCCGGGCTTGCTTGGCACTATGCAAGCCAGCGAAGCATTAAAACTATTACTCGGCCTATCGTCTGCCATTAGTAATACATTAATGCTGGTTGAAACAGATAGCATGCAATTTCAAAAAATCGCCTTACAACAAAAAAGCACATGCCCGTGCTGTAGCACTGAATTTCGCTTTAATCCCGACTGCGCTGACTATTCCGGTATTTGCGCAACGGAAAGCTTAAGCGAGAATGCAAACGAAAGTGCGAGCAAAACCTCAGTTATTAGCGCCGCTGATTTTCAACAATATCATTCGCGTGATGATATTGTTGTCGTTGATGTTAGAAATAAAGTGGAACATCACGCATTTAATCTTGGTGGTTTAAATATCCCACTAGATGAGCTTGCAACGTCAAGCGAAGACATCAACTTAGCTAGCAATTTGGATAAAAATAAAACTCTGCTGCTCTACTGCCAATCGGGCATACGCAGCCAACAAGCTTGCCATTTACTTACGGCAAAAAATTACAAAGCCATCTCGGTAGAGGGCGGCATTGTAAAAATACTTCGTCATCGTTTAGATAAATAAACCGATACTCACAGGAAAACTAACATGCAAAATAATACTGATCTTGTAAATGGCTTTATCGACTGCTGGAGTAAAAAGGATGTTGACGGCATTATGTCGTACTTCACTGACGATGCAGTGTATATCAATATTCCAATGGATCCACCCAATGTAGGTGTCGAAGCGATTCGTGCATTTATTGAAGGCTTTATTGGTATGGCCGCTGAAATTGAGTTTGTGATTCATAATCAAGTTGATAATGGCGCTGGCATTATCATGAATGAACGCACCGATCGCTTTTTAATAAACGATGCTTGGCTTGAATTGCCAGTAATGGGCGTATTTGAAATCAGCAATGGCAAAATTTCCAAGTGGCGCGACTATTTTGATATGGCAGTTTTTACCGCACAATCATAAGCCGAGCTCCTGAAGTTGCAGGTCAAAACAATGATAATAATAAACTGGCCTGCAAAACGATGAGCAAAGCATTTAAAGAAAGCCTTAAGCGCTTGGGCCTAATCAAAACACTCTACAGTTATTTTATAATAAAAATTGTCAGTAAAATCGGCCTGCATATTTGCTGGGTGTATCGTTTTAACATTGACATTCAGGTCGAAGCTTTATCGCTAGCAGAAAACCAACGCTGTCATGCCTTAAGCCTTGACGAACTAAAAGCTTTTAGCCAAGACCCAAAAGTCGACCTGCACAGCAAGCACTTTATTGCCGCTATAGAAAACGGCGACATCTGTTTTGGCCTGATAGAACACGAAAAGCTAATCGCCTACACTTGGTGCGCCTATAAAAGCTGTCGGCTCAATAGATATATCTGGATTGAGATTGGCAATCAACAACGCTACGGCTATAAAGCCTTTGCCGTTGCCGAATACCGAGGTCAACGAATAATTGATATAGTGCAGCGGGCATCAATACTATTGCGACCCGACAATATTAGCTACGAACTTGCTTATATTGAAACCCATAACTTTCGCTCACTGAACACCACCGCCTTTAAACGCGCTGAAAAACAACGCCTAGGTATTGCCGGCTACTGGCAAATCGGCTCGTCTGTATTTTGCTTTCGAACCCCCGGGGTAAAAAAATCCGGCTTTCGCTTTTTAAAAAAATAGCCCTATAACAAGAGCTAACAAACTACTTTTTTGACGCTTATTCGCTTTTAAAAACTATAAGATACCGATACCGAAACCACCGGATACAAATCAAAGTCATCAACATCATACTGTAGCTCTTGCTCTTCACGCTCAACCTCAGCAAGTAATATTGGATCGCTTGATAAGATGCCTCCTACCGAACGTAGATCGACTTCAGGCTCGCCTTGAAACATTAAACCCAAATCAAAATTAAAACCAAATCCCTCTGCTACCGCTCTGCCCCAACCAATACCTAAATAAGGCGCAAAGGAATCAAAGGTGATATCACCTTCAATGCGACCGACCTGTGCACTGGTAAATGTTGTATCACCGACTTGCACGCTAGCGCTACTAATTCTGCTCTCGGCTTGAATCTCGTTATTATTGGCGATTGCGCCCGCAGTAAATCGAAAGCTATTGGCAAAAGCATGCCAATCTAACAGCAGACCTATGCTGTCAAAATCAAAGTCATATTCATAGTCAATGCCATCTGTCTCACCATCAAAATCACTGCTTGCGGTGTTGTAGGCCACTTTGATATTAATATTTTCGCTTATCGATTGTGCAAAACTCAATTGCACGCCCTGCGTACTTAAACCAAGGCCCACGGCGTTATCGGCTAAAACAGTCGTAGGCATCAGTAGCGCAACCGTTAACATGCTGGGGATTACCCGTGCAGCGAGCTTTATACCTTGGCCAATATGATTGAATAACATAAGATTTTCTCCATCAATTATCGTCTATTGGAATCACCACGAAACTGCTTAATTCTAGTCGAGGTTTTATCCACGAGGCTGCAAAGTGCTCATTTTTCCACAATGAATGAGAACTGGTCAGTATGACTATATGCAGGATTGCTAACGCTAGACTTCCGATGCCAGAGCCTGAATGAACAAACAGTAGGCAAACAGCAGGCGTTAATTGTGTAAGATTCAAAAAGCTAAACATTGTGATAAAACAAACTAGGAAAATCCCATGCACGACATAGTCATTCGAAACGGCAATATTATTGATGGCAGCGGCTCGGTCGCTTTTGTAGGTGATATCGCAATCGATGGGGAAACCATTAGTGCAGTTGCTAATCACGCATCGGGAGAGACGATTGACGCAGGCAAACAAGAGATTGATGCCACCGGCCGTTTAGTTGCGCCGGGCTTTGTTGATATCCATACCCATTACGATGGACAAGCGACATGGGACTCACAATTAACACCGTCGATTTACCACGGCGTCACCACAGTGGTAATGGGTAATTGCGGCGTTGGCTTCGCGCCGGTTAAACCGCAACAACGCGATTGGTTAATCAGTTTAATGGAGGGCGTAGAAGACATTCCCGGCACTGCGCTATCCGAAGGCATTGATTGGCAATGGGAAAGCTTTCCCGAATTTTTGGATACGCTCGATAGTAAATCTCATATGATTGATATTGTCGCGCAGTTACCGCATGGTGCGTTACGCACTTATGTAATGGGTGAACGCGGTGGTAATCATCTTGAAAAGCCGACCGCAGAAGAAATTAATACTATGGCCACGCTAGCCGAAGAAGCGGTAAATGCTGGCGCTATTGGCTTTACTACATCGCGCACGGTTAATCATCAAACCGCCGATGGCGAACCCACACCGAGTTTAACCGCCGGTGAAGAAGAGCTGAGCGGCATTGCTCAAGGTTTAAAACGCGCCAATAAAGGGGTTATCCAATTGGTTTGTGATTTTGAAGATCACGATGCAGAGTTTGCTTTAATTCGTGGTATGGCAGAGCAAAGCGGTCGCCCGCTTTCGGTCACTGTTAATCAAAATCCTGCGAAACCGGATGAGTGGCGGCACACCCTCGATATGATTAGCCAAGCAAATAATGATGGCCTAACACTTAAAGCGCAGGTGGCTCCCCGACCAGTTGGCGTATTAATTAGTTTGCAAAGCACCTATCACCCATTTATTTTTTGTCCTTCGTTTCAAGCTATTGCAACAAAAACGCTAGACGAACAAGTTGCGCAGTTAAGCGACTCGACTTTTCAAAAAAACTTATTTAAGGAATATGTGGAATCGCCACTATTTGATTTACGACAAACCTGGATTATGGATGAAAACCCAAACTACGAACCCGAACCCGAACAATCCATTGCAGCAATAGCAGACACCAAAGGTGTTGAAGCAACAGCGGTTGCGCTAGAAGCCATGTTGGCGAACGGTGGTACGGGCATACTTTATTTTCCAGCTTTAAACTTTGCCGACGGACATTCGGATATTTGTCGTGAAATGTTAGTGCATCCACATACTGTACCGGGGCTCGGTGATGGTGGCGCGCATGTGAGTTTTATTTCTGATGCCAGTTTTTGCACCTATTTACTCACCCACTGGGCACGCGATCGCAAACGCGGCAATTTAATTGAGCTGGAGTATTTAATAAAAGCTCAAACCCGCGATACAGCAGAAGTGGTTGGTTTATTTGATCGCGGCCTAATAAAAAGCAGCTACAAAGCCGATATTAATATTATTGATTTTGAGCAGCTCGCAATCGAGCGGCCGGTAATGGTCAATGATTTACCCGCTGGCGGTAATCGACTATTACAAAAAACCCAAGGTTATGACTATATGATTGTCAGCGGCGAGGTGGTGATGCAGGCCGGATCACCGACTGGCGCATTGCCGGGGCAATTGGTTAGAGGTGGCCAAGGCGAAAAATAAAAATACTGCCGCACTCTAGAGCAGTATTGTCACCACAGAAAATAGCGCTATAACAATTAAAATCAAACAGCCAAAGCTAAAGACTTTTCGGCGCTGCGGAACATGGTTAGACCCGGTATGAATAACCGCATGAAAAGCTCGACTCAACACAAACACCCAAGCCAGAATATGGACGGCAGTATTAATCGCGTTAAGCGACCATAGCGTTAAGATAAGCACATAAAACAATACCGGCACTTCAAACTGATTACGTATACAGTTATTTATCTGTAGGACATTATCCGGCCATGCATCATCATGCAAAGCTCTACGCGTTTCGTCCACCTGCCCTAATTTGGCGGCGCGAGACTTGGCAATAGACAAATAAATATACAGCCATAAAGTGAGCAATATCTGAAAAACTACGGGCAGAAAAATAGTGTGGTTTTCCATTATGCTAATCTCTCAAATTTCAATTGAATGCTCAGTAGAAAAAAACTACTGGCTAGGTAATAAAGCCTTTACTTGCAATAACTCACTCTCACTTAGCTCGCCGTAAAATCGTGGATAAGACCAACCGTACCCCCAGCGAAATGAAGTAGGCAACAACGGTGTGCCCCCTACTCGCACACCTGCCAGCATAAGTATTGCGATTTGTGGCTCGCCGACTTTTTCAACGCAGAGCTTTAATTTATTATCGGCGCTTTGTCGCTGCTTATAAGTACCACCTTGCCAATAAGCAAGATCATGCGCAGTACAGCAACTTAACCATAGTGTCTGTTGAGTAAAGCTGCCATCTGGGAAAGCGCTACAGCCATCACTGGCAAAGGGTTTTAGTCTTTCTGATTCTTGACTTTCTATTTCAGAGTCTTCTGCAAATACAAACATTGAACTAAAAGAAGTTAAGCACAGCACAAACATGATCGAAATAAACTTAGTAGCATAGCGTGAGAATATTTGATTGATTATACCCATAAAGCCATTCAATATTTCAAAATCAGTCTTATCATTATTCGACAATTAGTATCGAATAATGGGCGCTTTTTGCAGCCAGTCTTTATTATCTAGCATTGAAATCATTGCATGGGCGACATCGGCAAAGCTAATCCATGAAGTACCGCTAAAAGGAATAAAACCCACTTGGTATTTTTCAGTCTTTGGCGCTTCGCGTATTTGTAGAGGACGCACGCCTACCCAATCAACATCCTGATATTGCTGTAATAACTCATACTGATGATCTTTATCGCGATGTCGTAAACCTAAAAACATCTTGGCATAAAAATTAACAAATTTTGCGCCAAAGCTTAAATGATCTTCTGGCACCAAGGTACTACCACCGCCACACCAAATTAAGCAGCCACTGCCTTTTTCGCGTAGCACATCTAAAATATGACGAGTGACATCGGTGCATAAATCTTCGGGCGAATGCTTATCAACACCAATCGCAAATAGCACAGCGTCCACAGAATCCAAAGTGTTAACAACATCATCTTTATTAAGCGCGTTGCCTTCAATAATTTCAACTTTGTCTCGCAGCTCTGTCGGCAGTTTATTGGCATCGCGGACCAATACCCGAACAGAATGCCCTGCAGCTACACATTGTGATAAACACTCACCACCTACTGCACCGGTTGATCCAAATAAAGCTACTTTCATTTTAATTCACTCTGTAATAAGTATTCGTTAGTCGAGCAAGCCGGAAAAATATTCTGGCACAAGCGTGCTTGCATTGCCGTAAATTGCTTCATCAAACCGGCTTGCGGTTTCACTCGGCGCAAGATTTAATTCCACCGTATGCGCGCCTCTATGTTGCGCTAACTGCTGAAAGCCTGCCGCCGGATACACCACGCTTGAAGTACCAATCGACACAAACAATTCGCAGCTCTGTAATACCCGCTCGATCACATCCATATAGAGTGGCATCTCTCCAAACCAAACAATATGCGGTCTTAAACAATCTAACTGTAAACATTGTGTGCATTGGCTTTGTGGTGTTATCGCCTCATCGTAAGGCATCACTGCATCACAGTTTAAACAGCGGACTTTGCGCAATTCGCCATGCATCGCTAATAAATTATTGGATCCGGCACGCTGATGCAGATCATCAACATTTTGCGTTATTAAAGTAAACCGTCCTTTATGCTGCGCTTCAAACTCTGCCAATGCAATATGTGCAGCATTACACTTAACCTCGTCCGAGCGTAACTGCTGGCGACGAAGATTATAAAAATTTTGTACCAACTCTGGATTAGCAGCAAAAGCTTCGGGAGTTGCAACATCTTCCATGCGATGCCCTTCCCACAAACCACCATTGTCGCGAAAGGTTTTTAAACCCGACTCCGCTGAAATACCTGCGCCTGTTAGTACAACAATATTCATAGTCTATTAATAACGCGGTTTAGAAATGATTAAGCTTATTAATGATGATGACCACCAATACCATGTGCATGCCCATGCGAGATCTCCTCGGGAGTGGCTTCACGCACCTCATGAATCGCAACAGAAAAACACAGATCAACACCGGCCAATGGGTGGTTGGTATCAATATCAACATTAAACTTGCCAGCCTTAACAACGGTTGCATCGCGCGGGCCTTGCTCGGTATTAACCTTAACCATCGCGCCTTTAACCAGTTTTTTAGGTTTAGCCATAAGGTGCTTGATCGGTACTCGCTGCTCACGACCTTCGACTCGCACGCCATAGGCATTGGCAGCGCTGAGATTCACATCTAACTTATCGCCTATGGTGCCACCTTCCAGCGCCTGCTCAAGTCCTAATAATATATTTTGATGGCCGTGCAAATAAGACATTGGGTCATCGGGCTCTGCCCGATCAACCTCTTCGCCTGTTGTTTTTTTCAACACATAACTAAAAGTAACAACCGTGTTTTTCGCAATATTCATAGACTTCCTACAATAGTGTGTTAGATACACATTTTGGTTTTGTTAGGGCGCTGATCGATACGGTACATATTAAAAAGGTTTAACCCCTGATAAAATCGCTATCGACAACAATATCGACCTTTAGCATACCATCTTTCGCTAAGGGGACTGAAGACGCGTTTCATCAATAAAGCCTATAAATTTTGACCTTGCGGACATTATTCAGATGCAATTATTTCGCCAGCCACAACACTGCCGCCCAAACATCAGCTACAGATAATTCAGGAAATCGCTATGTATCAAATGCTTAAACTGATTCAAGGACCTAAAGTCTTCGCCCGCCAATATCTACTACTAGCCAGTCTGTTATTGACTGCGTCTCAAGTGCAGGCTCACGCTGATCACGACCATAGCGTACCAGCTAATGTTAATAAGCTCAGCACCGAAACGCCCAGTAAGCTGGACGACGCTTGGCAAAACTTAATCGATGGCTTAATAAAAGCTAAAGCGACCTTGGAAGATCCCAAGCATTATCCACCCGCCCCCACGGATAGGGTAATGGCCGAAGGTTATCGTTATTTACTGGGCCATTTAAATCGCAGTATTGAATTTGAAATGCGTGCCGACCCAATGTTTCCCGAGTTTTTTCGCTCCATGGATATGCTGCGCAAATGGACGGGAGAAAACCCCGATACCATGTATTTAAAAGCACCGATTGACGGCAGCGGCTATTACAAAATTACTGGCACAGCGGCTAACACTAAAGAATGGAAAACTTCACAACGCGGTGTTAAAGGAGCTAAAGCGCCACGTCTAGTAACGTTTCAAACGGTTAGCGATGTGCCGGGCCACAGCGGTGAACTCGCTGAGATGGCCAACTGCAAAAGCCAAACACTGGATTTTATTAATAGCTTAAGCATGAGCTTTGATCGCAAAGGCCGTTTTGAATTACTGGTTGGCCCGGAAAAACCTGCCGACTATAAAGGCGATTTTTTATTATCTAAAAAAATGATGGCTTGTAAAAGCACAAAGACCAAAGCAGTAAAAAGCGCTAAATGGCTAGCAGTTCGCGAAATATTTTCGGATTGGGAAAATGAAGTGCCGCTGGATATGGATATTGTCCGCATCGATTCGATAGGCAAAAACCGCCCACCGATTACCGTTGATCAAATGGTTGAGAAAATCAATTACATCGCCGAAGAAGTACCCAATCAAATTCGCTTTTGGAATTTGGTGATGGAGTTCCCATTAGAAATCGTGCGGGATGCTAATCGCGATGGCACGCGGGCTTTACCGGTAAACGATATCAACCCCCCCGCCCCACCATTTACTGCTGGCGGTGTTGCCGGTGCTAAACAAATTTATGCGGCTGGTGTGTTTAATTTTGCCGATGACGAAGCGTTAGTATTAAAAATTACCTCGCCGGTTGAGCCACACTATATTGCTTTTCAGTTAAATAATTTATGGATGGAAGGCCCAGATCAGCAAAACTATGTCAGTAGTTTAACCGGTCATCAACTACCGGTTGCCAGTGATGGTTCGCGTTACTATATCATTGCCCATCAAGATCCCGGCGTACAGGGTTGGGTTGATACCACGGATTTAAAAGAAGGTTTTTTTGCTATGCGCTTTGTCTTTAGAGAAGACCCGGATACGATTGAATTACCGAGCTCAGAGGCTACCTTAGTTAAATTAAGCGAGCTAGCAAGTGTGCTACCCGCCGACACACCAAAGATTAGCGCAGAAGATCGAGCCAAAGAAATTGCCGTTAGACAAGCGCATATTAAAAAGCGATGGAGAGCCTTCTAAATATCGCACAAGTGTTTTCAAATTCAAAGATTGTTGAACTCTAGCAATCTTTGAATTTTATAAAAACCGAGCGAGTAATACGACTCCG
>CAJQQO010000238.1 GCA_905480475.1 uncultured Pseudomonadales bacterium
GCGCTGAAAAAATCTGACAGTTTTGCTTCGCTTTATGGCTCTTCAAAAATATCCGATGATTTTAATATTAAATACGAGGCGTATACCGATCCGCAAGATATCGATAGCTATATCGACCCCTCAATTATATTGGGCCTATAGGTGAATTTGCTGATACGCCGCTTAGCGGCGTATTCGTTAATCAGTAGTACTTTGGGGTCAAGCTATGTCTGGCATTATGTCTGGGGCTAAATCAACTGGGGTTAAATCTACAGGAAATACGCCGATCACAACAACAAGCTCTCGATCCAATTCCGCTCCTTGGTTTGTGGTTCGTAAGGCGCTGTCGGCCAGACGCGCGACGATGTTAACCGCAGCATCGTTTTTATTGCCGCTGCTAATTTGGAGTATTGTGAGTTACGTGCCATTTATCTGGCATCCAAAAATCGAAGTGGTGGAGCCCGGCAGTGTGAGTTGGTTTAAGCCGGGGATGTTGGTTGATCGTTCGGTGTTTAGTGAGCAGCAGGCGCTTAGCCGAGAGGCGAATACAGCACAGCCTGAAGGGTTTCGTGCCAATCCGGTTTACCTACCAGCCCCGCATAAAGTGGCGACTGCATTTTTCACCTCGTTTACGACAGAGCCTAAACGACGTAGTGAGCAGTGGTTACATGAAAGTCTTTGGCATAGCATCACAATCATATTTTGGGGTTTTACGCTCTCATCTTTAATCGGCGTGCCCATTGGTATTTTGTGCGGTACCTATACGGCGGTTGCTAAAATTAATGAACCCTTTATCGAATTTTTTCGCTACCTGCCCGCACCTGCATTTGGCGCATTAGCCGTGGCTATTTTGGGTATTCACGATGGACCGAAAATCGCGATTATCTTTATAGGGACTTTTTTCCAGCAAGTGTTAATTGTCTCTAATACCACGAGAAAGCTGGATATTGCGCTATTGGAAGCGGCACTGACGCTGGGCGCAAAAAAAATTCAGCTACTGTTTCGTGTAGTTGTACCGGGTATTCTGCCAGATCTTTATCGTGACCAGCGCATCTTACTGGGTTGGGCTTGGACATACTTAATTGTTGCCGAGTTGATTGGTACCAGCTCCGGGATTACTTGGTTCATTACTCAGCAGGCACGTTATAAAAATTTCGATAACGTATTTGCCGCCATTATTATGATTGGCATGATTGGTTTGTTAATCGATTTTCTGTTGGGGCGGCTTGCTAAACACTTATTCCCTTGGGAAAAAAGTCAGGGAGGAATCTAATCGATGTCTGAAAGCATTCCAGAAGCGATATTGGATAAGATATCGAAAACCACATCACAGCTTAAACCGCAAACAGAATCTCAAGCTGTTTCGGAACTACCGTTGCCAAGTTATTTGGAACAAAGTGATGCGGTAGCAAAGCGGTTTGAAAAATTAAAGCGTCGCGAAGTGATTCTTGAAGTCAAAGGCTTGAATAAGCAGTTTGATACACCGCAAGGTGCTGTGGTCGCGCTAAAAGATATTCACTTTAAAACCCACCGCCGCGAATTTGTTTGTGTGATTGGGCCTTCGGGTTGTGGTAAATCGACATTGATTCGAACACTGGCGGGTTTGGAGTCGCCCAGTAGCGGCGAAGTATTGCTTGATGGCAAGCCGGTATTTGAGCCGGGGCCAGATCGCGGCATGGTATTTCAGGGTTACACCTTGTTCCCATGGTTAACGATTAAAAGGAATGTGATGTTCGGTATTGAGATGCAAGGCGCTTCGCGTGCGACCGCTGAAAGCGAAGCACTGCAGTGGATCGATTTGGTTGGACTCAACGACTTCATCAATGCTTATCCGCATCAGCTATCCGGTGGTATGAAGCAACGCGTTGCGATAGCACGTGCGCTGGCAAACAAACCGCGAATACTATTAATGGACGAACCCTTTGGCGCGCTGGATGCGCAAACCCGTAGCAAGATGCAGGCAAACCTGTTGGAGATCTGGCGCAATATCGATATCACGATACTATTTATTACCCATGATTTGGACGAGGCCATATATTTAGCCGATCGCATTTTGGTATTAAAAGCACATCCTGGTGAAGTTAACGAGCTGATCGAAGTGTCAGTTCCCAGGCCGCGATCAGCGCAGCAATCGATATCGCCAGAATTTTTGGCGACCAAATTGCGTTTGGAAGAGTTGATTCACCCCAAAGATGACGATGAAGATGCATTGCCCTTACAAATGGTGCGCATGTCCGAAGTGGGCGATGACGTTGAAGCAGTAGAGTAATGTGGTTTCGTAGTATTCGTTTTTAAAGGTTCGATAATTCATAGCCTGCTGGGACGCCCCAGTGTGGTAGCTGCAACCGGGACGGCCCGCCAAAAACGTTACATGTTATTTTTAAATAAGTTGTTTTTAGAAGTGCTTGATAATAATTATTTTTCATTCGTGGCGGTGAAGCGTCCAATCCTCTTTTTAAATTGCGGTTTTATTTTCCGATTTAATTTATCGAGCGCCTTTGTCTATGCGTTTAATGTTCTGTCAGCTGATTTTGATATTGGGGGTGTAGCATGAGTAATGTGTTTGTAGATCACGAGGCAGTTGTCTATGAGGATAAGATTCCCGGCGGCTGTCACTGGTCTATGGTGATAAAAAAAGGTTTGTGTCTTCGTTTAATAGACGAAGAGGGTGGCGCGAATGTTGGTATGCTTTTTTATAATCCTAATAATTTTCTCGAGCGTTACAGTGCGCCTGATACATTAAAGTGCCAGCATACATTTAAGTTAAGCCATGGCCATTGCCTGTATTCCGATATGGGTAGAATATTTTGTTCCATTACAAAAGATACGGCAGGTTGGCACGATACTGTGGGTGGTAATGCTTCGCGTGCAAAAGTGGCGCAGCGTTGGGGTGAAAAATCCTATCAAAAATATCTCAATGATTGGCAGCAAAATGGTCACGATGCCTTTTTGGTAGAAATTGCCAAATACGGTTTGGGTAAAAGAGATATGGCAGCTAACGTCAACTGGTTTAGTAAAGTTATGGTTGATGATAGCGGTGCAATGGAGTTTGAGCCGGCTACTGATAAAAATCGGTATATCGAATTACGTTTTGAAATGGATACGCTCGTTGTATTTCATACCTGTCCGCACCCGATGAATCCCGCTAGTGAGTATCCAAAGCAAGCTGTGCGATATCAAATATTTACAGCCGATGCGGTAGCAGATAATGATTATTGCAAAAACAGTTGCAGTGAGAATCAACGCGGATTTAAAAATACCGCCTTGTATAACCTCGGTTTGTAAGGAGTAGGTCGGATGATTAAAGCAAGTCTATTACAAGCTGCGCAGGCTGTTTATTGTGAGACGGTGCCTGCCGGTGATTACTATATGAAGCCATTAAAAGCCGGTCAAGTGATACGCATACTGGATTTGGAGGGTAACCAAGCAGCGGATACTTTATTTTATAGCGAAGCCGATCCCAGTGAGCGCTACAGTGCGATCGATACTATTCGCGAGCAGGCGAATGTCTATCTAACCGCGGGCAGCAAGTTATTGAGTAATGAAGGTAATACTTTATTAGAAATTGTCGCCGACACCTGTGGCCGCCACGATACGCTTGGCGGCGCTTGTGCGACTGAGTCGAATACCGTGCGCTATGCGCTAGAAAAAAAATGTATGCATGCTTGTCGCGATTCATGGTTGCTAGCGGTATCTGAAAACCCACAATTTGCTTTAAGCAAGCGCGATATTACTCACAATATTAATTTTTTTATGAATGTGCCTGTCACTCCGCAAGGCGGCTTGACGTTTGAAGACGGTATTAGTGATGCTGGAAAGTATGTTGAGCTAGAAGCAAAAATGGATGTGATTGTGTTGATATCAAATTGCCCGCAGTTAAATAACCCTTGCAACGCGTATAAGCCGACGCCAATCGAAGTGTTGATTTGGCATTGATTTGCTTTTGATCGCTTATCGATTGCTAGACAGGTTTGAATTTTGGAATAGTGTATATGTTTAAAAAAGTACTTATTGCGAATCGAGGTGCAATAGCCACGCGAATTATCCGCACTTTAAAAACACTGCAGATTGAATCGGTGGCGGTTTACAACGATATTGATCGACAGTCCCTGCATGTGCGACAAGCTGATCAAGCTATTGGCTTGGGTGAAGGTAGCGCTGCTCAAACTTATCTGGATATCGATAAAATTATCGATGCGGCCAAGCGAAGCGGTGCGCAGGCGATTCATCCTGGCTATGGTTTTTTAAGTGAAAATACCCAGTTTGTTGAGCGCTGTGAAAGCGCAGGGCTGATATTTATTGGCCCAACCGCCGAGCAGATCGCCTTGTTTGGTTTAAAGCATCAAGCGCGCAAAGCCGCCGAGGCAGCGGGTGTTCCACTTATTCCCGGTTCGCCATTGCTTGATGATTTAACGGAGGCTTGTCGTTGGGCGAGTCAACTGATATATCCAGTGATGCTTAAAAGTACTGCCGGTGGTGGCGGTATTGGTATGCAATTGTGTGAGAGCGAAGAGGATTTGCTCGCGGCGTGGGACAGTGTTAAACGCGTAAGCGCTAATTACTTTGCAAACGACGGCGTCTATTTAGAAAAATACATCGCCAACGCACGTCATATCGAAGTGCAGATATTTGCCGATGGGCTCGGCGGTGCCGTTGCAATTGGCGAGCGGGATTGTTCTGCT
>CAJQQO010000239.1 GCA_905480475.1 uncultured Pseudomonadales bacterium
CAACGACTACGGTAATCGCGCGGTGGATGACCTTGCCGCCGTCGACGCCTATACCATGACCGGTAACACCGCCAGCATTGCCGCCAATCGTCTATCGTACAACTTTGACTTTAAAGGGCCGAGTATGGCGGTGGATACCGCTTGTTCCTCTTCATTGGTTGCGGTGCACGAGGCCTGTAAAAGTCTGCTTAGTGGAGAATCCGACGGCGCGATTACAGGAGGGGTTAATTTACTGTTGCATCCTTCGCCTTTTGTTGGTTTTTCCAAAGCCTCGATGCTTTCACCGACCGGTCGCTGTCGGCCTTTTGATAGTAAAGCCGATGGTTATGTTCGCTCTGAAGGGGCGGGTATCGTTTTTCTTAAGCGTCTTGAAGATGCCGAGCGTGATGGCGATCCTATTCATGCCGTGATTCTTGCTTCAGGGGTCAACTCTGACGGCCATACCAATGGCATTAGTCTGCCAAGTCGCGATGGTCAGCAAGATTTGCTTGATAGGCTTTATCAGGCATCGTCGCTGCAAGATTCCCCCTTCGATATAAACGAGTTAGATTATCTCGAAGCGCATGGCACCGGCACGCCAGTGGGTGATCCCATCGAAGCCGCATCGATTGGTGCTGCATTGGGTCAGCGTCGTTCACATAATCATGTATTACGGATCGGCTCCATTAAAGGTAATGTCGGTCATCTCGAAACCGCATCCGGTATGGCGGGCATGTTAAAAGTTATTTTATGCCTTAAAAGCCGTGCAATTCCGCCGGTCGGTCAACTTGCTAGCTTAAATCCTGCTATCGATTTTGATGATCTTAATCTTGAAGTGGTTGATAAATACGTATCGCTTGCCAATGTTGATAGACCCTTAAAAATGGGCGTCAACTCCTTTGGTTTTGGTGGCACTAACGCGCATCTTATTATGCAAGAGTACGTGCCCAATCAACCGCAAGTGCGCTTAAAAGAAAGACGTAAAGAACGAATTGAGCGAAGCCGTCAACTAACGAGTGGTAGTCAAAGCTCGGAGGTTAATGCCTTAGATCGTGCTGCGCATGCAGATGATAAAGACGCAGTTGTTAGTCGGGTTGCAACAGCGCAGTTACCGCCGCTATACCTTACGGCCAATTGTGATAAGGCGCTTAAACAGTTGGCGCAAACATATAGTGAATTATTGAGTGAGCATCCCGAGCGTTACTACGATATTGCTTGGCATAATTTGCATAAGCAAAGTCGATTGGCCAAAGGCATACTGGTACACGCTGAAAACAGCGCGTCAGTCTCTCGACATTTATTGCAGCTCTCGCAAAATAATAATATTAATGACCCGCTTGAGTCGGTTTGTACCGGCAAGCGTTTGGGTAATCATTTGCCGGTAGTATTTGTTTATTCTGGCAATGGCTGTCAATGGCAGGGCATGGCCAAAGATTTGTACTTACAAGATAGCGTATTTGCCAATTTCTTTGATGCATTAGAGCAGCGTTTTGAATCATTAATTGAATACGCTTTGGTAACTGAATTATTGGCTGAAGACGCTGATAGTCATATGCATCTAACCGATTATGCCCAGCCACTATTGTTTTCTATTCAAGTCGCTTTAACGCAATGGTTAGCGGTTAAAGGTTTTGAGCCTGACTATGTGATTGGTCATAGCGTAGGTGAAGTTGCTGCGGCTTGGGCCAGTGGCGCGCTGGAATTAAATGATGCGATATCGGTAATTGTTGCGCGTAGTGCTGCGCAGGCGTTAACCCGTGGCACGGGTCGTATGGCAGTGGTTGCTATGCCGGTTGATGAAATTCAAATGCTGTTAGCGCAGTTGGAATTAACAACTTCGGTTGAACTTGCTTGCTTTAATGCCAATGAATCCATAACGCTCGCCGGTGCGCTATCGCATTTAGCGAAAATTGAGGAATACTGTAAATCGCAGCAACGTTTTTATCGGCTACTCGATTTGGATTACGCTTTTCATAGCCGGTTTATGGATCCGATTGAAAAAACGATTACGCGTACGCTTCGCGATATTCGTCCACAGCAAAGTTCACGATTTATATCAACTGTCTTCACTGTATCAGACAGTACTAATGCTAAAGAGAGCAGGCAGCCGGTAATTGTTGATTCGGAATATTGGTGGCACAACGTTCGCAAGCCTGTGCTTTTTACCGATGCATTGGATACAGCGATTGGGCTTGGTGGGAAAATTTTCATTGAGTTAGGCGCGCATCCTATTTTGCGTCATGCGATTAATGCGGGTCTAAAACGGAATAGTGAAAACGGTGTGGCTTTGCCGACTTTAAGTCGTGAATCGAATAATAGTATTAGCTTGCTAAAAACCTGTTACGAAGCTTTTTTAGCGGGCGCTGATATTGAATTTAGTGATAGCTTATCAACCGTAGGGCGGCGGGTTCAGTTGCCCACTTATCCTTGGCAGCGACAGCGACACTGGTATGCGGCAAGTAGCGAAAACGATAGCGTTGTCGGGCGTCACAATGTGCATCCACTATTGGGTCGCAAGATTAATCATGAGCTGCCTATTTGGGAACATAATCTTGATAGTCAAACAGGCGATTACCTAGCGGATCACTGTGTTGGCGAAGCGGTGGTGTTTCCGGGTGCGGCGTATATTGAGCTAGCGCTTGCAGCCTGCCGCGAATGGTATGGCAATAATCAATACGATTTAGCCGGTGTCGATATTGTTGCGCCGATGGTACTTGATGCGGAAGAACAGCGAAGCGTGCGAGTCGAGCTGCAATTGGCGCGACAAAAATTTACCGTTAGTAGTCGGCGACGATTATCTACTGATCCATGGTTATTGCACTGCAGTGGTCAGATCAATAGTCTTATCGATAATATTGAAAACCCGCTTAGCCTAGAGCAGCAAGACCGCTTTCTTGCTCAAACTGATTTGGCCGAAGCGTTTTGGCAAAAGCATCCGGGTTTGCCTTGCTTTGTAAATCAAGATTTTGAAACTCTAGGCCTTGAAAATCTGGACCTCGAAAGTCACGCGCCTGGAAATACAGAATCTAAACCTGCAAATAGTGAAGAGCCTGATGGTTTATTCGAACACTTAAATCAATCAAGCTCAGCAGATAAATATTCCTTAAATCTGTCCGCTTCAACTTTGCTTGCTTCAAAGCAGGCAGTCGCACTTAGCGCAGCGCAGTTTTATTCGGGCTTGGCCGATATTGGTTTAGATTATGGGCCAAGGTTCCGCCCGATTAATCAATTATGGTTTGCTAAACGACAAGCGTTTGCAGTACTTGATACCGTTGATTTGCAATCGAGCCAGATCAGCAGTGATAGCACGAATAAACACGATGCTTCCGCGCATATTTTGCATCCGGTAATTCTGGATGCTTGCTTTCAGTTATGCGCATTGTTAATTGATAGCGAACGGTTCGAATCACCAGTAAGCTCCGCGTTGGGTTCACAGTTAAAGTCGCCAAAACGGCAAGCCTATCTACCTATACGTGTTGGACGTTTACAACAATGCGGTACGGATGATATCGAACTGATTAGCGCGCGACTGGTTCGACAAAGTCCTCGTTCTTTACTGGTAGATTTTGCCTTGTGCGATAAGCAAGGCAATGTAATTGCTATAGCCAGTCAATGTCGATTTAAAGCGGCGCAGTTGTCGGCTGAAACTGTCGCGCCTAAACACTATCATTGGCAGGCAGCACTTGCACATAGAAAGTCAAAAGCCTATCCATTTTTTGGCGAGCTTGCTCAGTGGCAAACTATAGTACTTAATGCTGCGCGAACTGCAGTGTCTTCGGCCGATCGACAAGTTTATCTAAACGAAATTAAGCCAATAATTGATAGCTTGGTAGCCTATGCGGCGATTGAAAAATTTCGGCATATTGCCAACGGTAGTGCACATTTTTCATTAGAAGAATTGATTTTTGCTGGTGGCTTGCCAAGCAATCAACATCAATATGCGTATTGGCTATTGGACGTTGCATTACAAGATGGTTTGATCACGCAAGACAAGACCCAAAGCGGGCAGTATCAATTTACCGAATTAGCCAGTGCAGCAAGCGCAAAACAAATTTGGCGCTTGCTCATTGATGACTATCCTGAATATCTTGCGGAGCTTAGTCTATTAGCACCTCGGCTGTCATCTATATCAGAGCAGTCCTCGGCAGATGCAGATCACGCAGTGCCAAATAAGCATTTGAGCTTTGCCAGTGTTTCCCCATCCAGACAGTCGGTGGTTAATTTAATTACTAACGGCGCAGCCTATACTGCCGTTCATCAACTCGGCCACGAGGCAATCAATGCACTGATTGCTGCTCGAACGGTGGCGCAAAATATTGATGTGCTTGAACTGGCAAGTTATGACAGCGTATTGGCACAGTCGCTAACGCCACAATTGCTCGATAACGATCATTATTGTTATCGCAGTTGTGATAGTGGTAGTGTCGCTCGATTACAGGAGTCATTAGCGAAGCATAGTGCTTTTGCCGCCAGTTATTTGGCTACGCCTGAACAGTTTTTGCTGCCAGATGAAGAGGGTAATAATCGTGAGCAGCGTTTTGATCTTATTATACTTTCGCATTTTCTTTATGCCAGCCAGCGCCCTGATCGTTTACTAGCGAGATTAAAAAAATTATTAAAACCTAATGGCTTATTAATATTGGCAGAGCAGTCGCCCAATCGATTGGAAGATTTTGTGTTTGGCGCAGACCCGCAATGGTGGTCGCGCTCAAGCGATCGGCATAGGCGCTCGCAGTTGTTAACCGCGCCAGCATTACAAGCATGGTTAATTCAAGATGGCTTTTCAAGTTCGCTGCTTTATGAGTCCATGCTTGAGCAAGCTGTCGATAATACGGATTTATCGAATGCAAACACACAAGAGCAGGCGGGGGCGTATTTAATATTAGCGCAATCGCCTGATGTAAAAGTCGATAGTGATTCTTCTTTATCAAAGGCACAGTCATATTTAGAACTTTCCTCAGCGGATCAGCTATCGCAAGTTAATCATACCGATAAGTCTATTAGCGGCAGTGATTTTAGCGCTGCTACTAGCGCTAATGATGGCGCTGTTACTGATGCCACTATTGAAAGCAGTATCGATCAGCCGCAACGGCCAATTTGGTTGCTGTTGGTGAGTGATGCCAATTTGCAAGAGTGGCGTCAGTGGTGGCAGTGTTGCGGTCAAAATTATCGCGCTGACAGTATTATTGATTTGCAGTTTGTCAGCTTGGATTCAATTTTAAATCGGGAGTTATTAGAAGAAGCCGGTAATTATTTAGGCAGCTCTGATCAAGTATTAGACCCGTCAACCAGTACGCCATTGGATAAATGGCAAAGCTATTTACAGTCCTTTGATATCTTGCCAGAAAAAATTATTGATGCCAGCTACGATTATTCTACTGAGCACGATAGCGCAACAGCGGCGCAACGTTGCGAAACGCTGTTATTGATTTTAAAAAGCCTACAAGCTTTGGATTCAGAGTTTGATGCTAATTCTGTTGCGCAAGTTATTCAAAGTCCAAAACCACAACTGGATTTATTAAGCTATAAATCGCAAGCCTTATCGGCAGCTAATAATCATAAGCGGGTATCTATGCTTGAATATCCTGCCGATGCAGCGCTATGGGGTATGGGTCGGGTTGTGATGAATGAATACCCGGCTTTGGCCGTTCGATTAATCGATATTGATGCAGCTTGTTATAAACAGCATGCTGGGCTTTTACTTGCCGAATTATTATCGGGCCAGACAGATAGCTTATCTCAAACCGCACTCAATGCTTTGCTTGGTTCGGTTAGGTCAAATATTGCACAAGGTCAGTCCTTAGGCAAAGTAGAGACCGAAGTCTTATTGATTGACGGTACTCGCTATGTCAATCGATTACAGCCTTTGGATTCCTCGGATCACTCACAGCATAATTCGGTAGTAAAAACAGTAGGTGATAACGAAGCAACGCTTGTTGAAAATACATCGGCCATGACATTTTTAAATGTCGGCATCGGTAATCAATTAAAAAATCTACAATGGCAGCAAGGCGTTAAACCTAAGTTAGAAGCCACGCAAGTTGCGATTACGCCCAAGCATGCGGGTTTAAATTTTCGTGATGTGATGTTTGCTACCGGCTTATTACCCGACGAAGCCTTGGAGCAGGGTTTTTCTGGCCCGGCATTAGGTATGGAGTTTTCCGGTATCGTTAGCGATATTGGTGATGAAGTTAGTCATCTTAATATTGGTGACAAGGTGATGGGATTTGCGCCGGGTTGTTTTGCCAATCATATTGTGACCAGCGCTTTGGCGGTCGTTAAAAAGCCTGACGATTGGAGTTTTGCCGCTGCCGCTACGGTGCCGACGGTATTCTTTACCGCCTATTACTCCTTGGTATATTTGGCTCGCCTACGCGCTGGTGAAAAAGTGTTAATTCATGGGGCTGCAGGTGGTGTGGGTTTGGCCGCGATACAAATTGCGCAAAGCTTGGGTGCCGATATTTATGCCACGGCGGGTACCCATGAAAAACGTGAATTTATAAAACTCTTAGGCAGTGACCGAGTGTTTGATTCACGCAGTCTTGCCTTCGCCGATCAAATTCTTGTCGAAACCAATGGTGAGGGAGTTGATGTTGTATTAAATTCACTCGCTGGTGAAGCCATTGCGCGCAACCTTGATATTCTAAAACCCTTTGGTCGTTTTCTGGAATTAGGTAAGCGCGACTTTTATGCCGATAGTGCAATGGGTTTGCGGCCGTTTAGAAATAATATTTCCTACTTTGGCATTGATGCCGATCAGCTAATGTTGGAGCAGCCGCAGTTAACGTATAAGCTGTTTAATGAGTTATTGGCTTTATTTGAGTCAGGCGAGCTATTAGCAATACCGCATCGGGTATTTGCAGCTAATCAAATTTCGGATGCTTTTAAACATATGCAGCGTTCAAGGCAGATTGGTAAGGTATTAGTTGATCTATCTACTGTGCCCGATGCTAGCGGCTTATCAGCAGCGGCTTTCCCCAAGCAATTAGAGTTATCTGCCGATGCCACTTATTTGGTAACAGGTGGTACTAGCGGGTTAGGTTTAGCAACAGTTGAATGGTTGTGTAATCGTGGCGCGCGACATATTGCGATTGTTAGTCGTCGAGGTGCTGATACCGTTCGGCAGACTTTGTTGACTAAAGCAAGTCATCAGCCAGTGGTAGCAGAGCTTAATATTATTGATATCCCCGTTGATCTTGCGGCAAGTGATGCGCAAGCAATAATTGGCGAGGCACTTGCGAGCCAGCCGCCGTTACGCGGTGTGATTCATGCGGCAACCGTTATTGATGACAAGCTATTAGCCAAGATGGATAACGATAGTCTTAACGCCGTGTTAGCACCTAAGATTGCGGGTGCTGAATTATTGCATAGGCTGACTGAAAGCTGCCAGCTTGATTTCTTTGTACTGTACTCTTCGGCAACGACAGCGTTTGGTAATCTGGGGCAGGCGAATTACGTGGCTGCCAATAGTTATCTTGAGGCGCTATCGGCGCATCGACGCGCTAAAAATTTACCATCGCTGTGTATTGGCTGGGGCGCTATTGATGATGTTGGGTTTTTAGCGCGGAGTCCGGCGCTGAAGAAATCTTTAGTAGCAAGGTTGGGCGGCTCTACATTAACTGCGGCAGTGGTTATTCATACACTGGAGCAAGCATTAATTTGCGGCCAGCAAGATAGTAGCTATTTGGCCTTGGATTGGTCGTCACTGCGCTCTTTATTGCCGGCGGCACAGCAAGCAAAATATCACTATTTTAATCGTCTGGATAATAGCACTCAGGGTCGTGATCCCAGTGATGTCCGTCTGCATTTGGCGGCTATGCCAATCGCCGAGCGCAGTAATAAGGTATGCGATATTTTGGCCACACAAGTCGAAAAAGTTCTCTGCTTAAGCAGTGATGCGATTGATATCAATCAGTCGCTTTACGAACAAGGGATGGATTCTTTAATGGGTGTAGAGTTAGCTGCCGCTATCGAAGCAGATTTTTCTGTGCAAATACCAGCAATGGCCTTGGCTGAAAGTCCAACCATTCAACGTATTGCCGCTACGATTTTGCGTCAAATGCATCTTGCCGATAAAGATGATATAGCGGAAACTGAGCAAGGTTTAAGTGACGAATTAAATGTATTGGCTGCTCGCCATGGTGCTAAGGTAAGTGATGGCGATTTTAATCGAGTTCAGTCAGGCATGGTTAAAAACGATTTATTAAGTTGAGGGATTCAGGAATATGGACGCCAGCCAATCACAGCTTCTAATCAATAAAGCGCGCAAAAAAGACGCTCAAGCAGCCGATATTGTCGATGCTAGAAAGAACGGTATGCAACAGGGTATCAGTGAGCCAGTGCAAGATCGAAATAAGGACGGCTTGCACTCCCAGGCAAAACGGGAAGGAAAACGACAAAGCAATCAACTATTAAAACAAAAGCTTATTGAAGCTGCGCAAACGCATAATCTGCAGTCAAGCTTGCTAGACGGTCAATCGGTCAATAATAATTTATTGAATGTCGATAATATTAATCATAGTACTGATGCGGGTGCTTTCGACTTACTTGATCAGGGTATGGGCGTTAATGCTGACCCGGCGGATTTTTCTCAATTTCCGGCTTATCAAAATCTTTTACTGACTAAGCTTGCGGCCGAGCAGTTGCAATTGCCTAATCCCTTTTATAAAACCCATGAAGGTTTAGCCAGCGACACGACCAAAATAAATGGTCGTTCCTATATCAACTATTCCAGTTACAACTATTTAGGTTTAAATGAAGATCCACGCTTATTGGCTTCGGCAAAGCAGGCGATTGATACCTACGGCGTTTCTTGTTCGGCCAGTCGCTTGGTTTCAGGAGAGCGACCAGTGCAGCGCGATTTGGAGACGGCATTGGCGGATTTGCATCAAACTAATGATGCGGCAGTATTTGTTAGTGGTCATTCCACTAATGTAACAGTGCTGGGGTATTTGTTTACCAAAAACGATTTAATTATTCATGACTCACTGATTCACAATAGTGTTATCGAGGGTATTAAGCTTTCGGGCGCTACGCGTTTAAGCTTTCCACACAATGACTGGCGTGAGCTAGATGCCATACTGCAACAACGGCGTGATAATTTTGAACGCGTGCTTATTGTTGTTGAAGGTCTTTATAGCATGGAGGGTGATTTTCCGGATTTGCCAAAAATGATTGCGATTAAACAGCGATATCAAGCTTTGCTAATGGTCGATGAGGCTCACTCAGTGGGAGTGTTAGGTGATACAGGCAAAGGTATTGCCGAGCATTATTCAGATTTTGGTATAAGTGATTGTTCACAAGTTGATATTTGGATGGGCACGCTAAGCAAAACCTTCTCAAGCTGTGGTGGTTATATCGCAGGGAATCAAGCGCTTATTGATATGTTAAAAAGTGGCGCGCCCGGTTATTTGTTTAGTGTCGGGATCTCTCCTGCGCTGGCGGCAACGGCATTAACCGCGCTACAGATATTGCAGTCAGAGCCGCAGCGGGTACACAAGTTGCGTAGCAATGCGGCGCTATTTGATAAGCTAGCTCGCGCGCAAGGTATTGATACCGGTTCAAATCAGCAGGCTGCGATTATTCCCGTTATGACCGGCGGCTCAGTACCGGCTGTTCGGCTTGCCGAGCGTTTATTTGAACATGGAATTAATGTGCAGCCGATATTGCATCCGGCAGTAGAAGAGCGATTAGCACGGCTACGGTTTTTTATATGCAGCAGCCATAGTGAAGAACAAATTATTCAAACGGTTGATACGCTAGCAGAGGCCATGCGGGATTTGGCGCTTTTACAATAATGGCTCAGGTAACCAACATGTCCGGATGCTATGTCTGACTTATTTGATCCGGTGGCTGAAAAAACAGAGCGTGCTGTTATCTTTTGTTGTCATCCTTCTATTTATTCCAGTGTTGTTTTGGCGGAGTTATTAAAAAACCCTCAAATCAATATCGCGGCGGTGGTGTTATCTACCCGTATCCGATATCTCAACTCCAATGTCGTTAAAGATATTCTATCGATTATTCGTGATAGCGGTTTTCGTTACGTAATTTATCTTGGCTGGATAAGCTTTGTATACAATATCTTAGGCGGTTTTTTTGCCTTGACGCCGGTGCACCGTCAGTGTGCTAAGCGAGATATAGTGGTATTAAATACCGACAATATTAATAATGCTGAAGGTCAGGAGTTTATCCGCGAACAATCTAACGCGCTATTAGTAACTGCGACATTTAATCAAAAGCTATCTGCTGAAACCTTGGCTTTAAAAAATATTTGCTGCGTCAATTTGCATCCCGGAAAACTGCCTGAGTATCGCGGTTTTGATCCGGTATTAATTGCGCTGCAGCATAAGCAAGCGATTTGCGAAATAACTTTGCATAAAACCGAAGCGGAATTTGATGCGGGGGATATTATTTCGAGTCAAGGCTTGGCAGTTGATCTAAATCAAAGCGTTTATTGGCATCAGCATCAATTATTTCAATTGGGTGGAAAGCTATTGAGCGATTACTTATCAGCCCGCAGTGAGAACCCATCTGGTATTGCAAAACCCCAAGAGGGCGAGGCGGCGTATTATTCTTGGCCGAATAAAAATGCTATGCCAGATATTGGTAAGTTAATATCTTTAAGCGATATTAAAACCTTATTATTTTCTAGATGATTTACCTAGCATCTTAATAAATGAATTTAAAAGTTAGATTAGCGGTAGGGGACAAACCATGTCAGAGCATTCTCAATTAAAAGCGAATTGTATCTGCGGGAAAACGCAGATTGCCGCAAAATCGGCCAGTTTAAATATTGGTGCATGCCATTGTGATATTTGCCGAAAGTGGGGCGGAGGGCCGTATTTGGCGATTGATTGCGGCACTGATGTATCGATAGAGCCTAAAGAGAATATTTCAGTTTTTGATTCGTCCGATTGGGCAGATCGTGGTTTTTGCAAACACTGCGGCACACATTTATTTTATCGGATAAAGCAAAGCCAGCAATATATTGTACCGGTAGGTTTATTTGATACCGATGAAAATAAAGCCAAGCATGCGTTTGATTTTGATCATCAAGTTTTTATTGATGCCAAACCTGATTATTATTGCTTTGCCAATAAAACTGAAGATATGACAGGTGAAGAAATGTTTGCTAAGTTTGCGCCTTAATCAGTCAAGAAATTCTGAGGAAGATATTAGGATATGAAAGCGAAAAAAACATTATTGAAACTTTCGGCAATAGTGTTAGCGGCGACGATATTGCTCGCATGCACTAATGAGGAGTTATACGAAACTACTCAAGGCAATCAAAAGCTTAATTGTCAAAAGCTGCCAGATGATCAATATGAGCAGTGTATAAAGGACGCTAATCAGTCTTTTGAAGATTATGAGCGGGAGCGAAAGGAGTGATAGCTAGCAAGTTATAGACGCTGTTTGAGCTCCTGCGAAAATCTTATCTATCTATTAGCGTTAAGAAATCAATCAAATAACTTCGGTATCGTTTTGCCCGCTTGTCGCGGACCTAAAAGGGCCAGAACAGGCTTGGCTTCTAGCGCTTGTAGTAATTAGCCTTCCAATCATCCTTGCAAATTAGAATTTGAATGGACAAATTACAAGAATAAATAATGCTCAATGATTTTGTTGCTAATAAAATCAAATACATAAGGTTTTTTGTATTCTAGGGATAGCGGCAGTTATTGGCTGGTTAATAGGCTTGTGTCACTATGGCCTTATTTTGTTTTCCTCCTGAATACTGCTTTATAAATACCCTTCTAAAAATGCCCTCCTAGAAATATCTTCCTATAAATGACAAGGCTTTATAAGCGCAGCTCGCCGCCCCTTAAACACTAGGTTTAAAGCCAAGTGTTTAAGGGGGTTTTGTAAAGCCATGTCGGTGTTACGGCTTATCTTTAGCAAATTTTATAACACGATTACTTCTTTATAGGGTTTAGCGCATTAGTCATGATTGATGTTGCGGACTTTAAGCCTTTCATAAAACCACCGCCAGCGGTATTGGCGCTGCCTAGCAAACCGTACTCTGCACATTGCGTTTTAATTTTATTGCATACCTTTTTTTAGTGCATACACATTGGCTGGCAATAAGTTTGGCTTCATCTTGTTTTTTGCGACCCAGTTCAATGGCAATTTTAGTGGGTAGAACTGTGGCACAACATATCCGTATTTTTCTCTGCGCTCAATAATCCGCGACGCGGTGCTTAAACGATTATTCTCAATCAGTACGTCCAGCATTTCTATCAATGCGTTAGAAGGAATGGTGCGATAGTTTTCAATGCGTTCAATATTGGCAATGGCACTGCTGGTTTTATTCTAGCTGTGCCTAATGCGATGCGTAACGTTTGTAAGGATCCTTATCGGCAGATCCCAATAACGATGCAATGCTAAGCGTTGTAGCTTTATCAATATCGCGTTCAATAAGCTTTAAGCTGGCTTGCTCAAGTTTTTGATAGCTGGCAATCGACTTTACTCCGTTGTGTTTTTTGCTATTACGCTTTTAAGCCTTTTAAAATAAGTACTTATATACGAGTAGAAATAGGGTGTGTCGATTATTTCTTGAGGGGTTTCGTTGTTAGTTATTTTGAAAAGAGTCATTTTTTTGGTGATTTGAAATTACCGATGGCTGTAAGCAATATTATTGGCTGTCGCTTTAAGTGAAAATTAATACTCCCCAAGTGACGGCAGCCAACAGCAATGAAATTAAGACGGCGGCGGAGCCGATATCTTTCGCTTTTTTGGAAAGCTCGTGATAATCCATACCAACGCGATCAACAGTAGCCTCAACGGCGGAGTTGATTAGTTCGGTAATTAATATTAATGCGGTAACTATTAGTAGCAGTAAGCTTTCCATCACGCTTTCTGCTACCCAGTATATGGCGGGTAGCGCAATCGCCATGAGTAACGCCTCTACTCTAAAAGCTTCTTCGCTTTTAAAGGCAATACTTAAACCTGCCAGCGAGTTTTTAAATGTGCCGAGCAGGCGGCGTTCAATAAATTGAAGCCAGCTTGCTTTTTTATTTTCGTCGTTGGTTTTGTTGCGATGATTATCTGTCATAGTGGTTTTATCTATCCGCTTATGATTTAAAAACTTTCGTGCTGTCTTACATGTTCCCATGTCTCTGCGAGATCGGTAGATTCGTAAAAATCACCGGTGGCGCCTCTGACGTTTGCTTATGGTAGATCAGAAACTTCAGGAACAACAGTCAAGCCGTTTTTATCGGCGCTGGTTATTGGTTTTATCAGTAATGGCATTTTCTTAATCGTCGCAATTCCAGCAGCCGTTACGCGGTAAAAACACGCTTTCCGCAAACGTGTATAATCGCGCGTTTTTAAACGGCCAGAAAAGCTAATTTTAGAGCTAATTCTAGGCATATTGTGCGGGAAAATGTTCCAATGGCTGATGCCAAATTTGTTAATGAAATCAATAAGCGACGTACTTTCGCGATTATCTCGCATCCCGATGCGGGTAAAACCACCATTACCGAGAAACTACTGCTACTCGGTCAGCTGATTCAGGTTGCTGGTTCGGTTAAGGGTAAAAAGGCCGATCGCCATGCGACTTCAGACTGGATGACCATGGAGCAGGAGCGTGGTATCTCGGTAACGTCGTCAGTTATGCAGTTCCCCTATAAAGGTCGAGTGGTTAACTTGCTCGATACGCCTGGGCATGAAGATTTTTCCGAGGATACTTATCGCACCTTAACCGCTGTGGATTCTGCGTTGATGCTGGTCGATGGTGCAAAAGGCGTCGAGGCCAGAACCATAAAGCTAATGGAAGTTTGCCGCTTACGTGATACGCCGATCCTGAGCTTTGTTAATAAGATGGATAGAGATATTCGAGACGCAGTTGATCTGCTAGATGAGATTGAAGAAGTATTAGGTATTGCCGCCGCGCCAATTAATTGGCCGATTGGCATGGGTAAAGAATTTAAAGGTGTTTATAATCTCTATACCGATACCATTCATGTCTTTGAGCAAGGCCATAACTTTGTGGTTGCCGAAGATGTGCGGATTGAGGGTTTGGCGAGTGATGAGGCGAAAACCTTATTAGGTGTTTATTACGATGACTTTCTCGAAGAAATTGAGTTAGTACGCGGTGCAAGCCATGAGTTTAATCAAGAGGATTATCTTGCTGGTAAATTGACGCCGGTATTTTTTGGAACCGCTATGGCCAATTTTGGTGTGCGCGAAATGCTTGATGGTTTTGTTGAGTGGGCGCCACCTCCGATTGCACGGGAAACGATTGATAGAGAGATTGATCCGCTAGAAGAAACCTTTTCCGGCTTTGTGTTTAAAATCCAAGCGAATATGGATCCAAAGCACAGAGACCGCGTTGCATTTATGCGTATTTGTTCTGGTGCATATACTAAGGGTTTAAAGATGCGCCATGTGCGTTTGGGCAAGGATGTTAAAATTGCCGATGCAGTCACCTTTAAAGCCGGTGAGCGCGAAGCTGTTGAAAGAGCATTGTCTGGCGATATTATTGGCTTGCATAATCATGGCACGATTCAAATTGGTGATACCTTTACTGAAGGTGAGAAATTAAAATTTACCGGTATTCCGCATTTTGCGCCTGAGCTATTTAAGCGCGTGCGTTTAAAAGACCCACTAAAAACCAAGGCATTGCAAAAAGGCCTACAGCAATTGGCCGAAGAAGGCTCAACCCAAGTATTTATGCCTATGCGCAATAATGATTTGATTGTTGGTGCAGTGGGTAACTTGCAGTTTGAAGTGGTGGCGTATCGTTTAAAAGATGAATACAAAGTGGAATGTATTTATGAGCCCGTCAATGTGTATACCGCGCATTGGGTTGAGTGCGACGATGAAAAAATGTTTGAAGAGTTTAAGCGTAAGCAAAACGATAATCTGGCAATTGATGGCGGTGGGCATTTAAGTTATTTGGCACCTACGCGGGTTAATCTTTCGCTAACTCAAGAGCGCTGGCCGGATATTCAATTTCGTTCTACGCGTGAGCATTAAAGCTATTTGGCTTGCCTGTGAGTGATTTTTGTTGGCGTTGTACTGATACATTTCAACGATGTACTAGCCATGCATTAACTGCGCCTTGGTTGGCTAAGTAAGTCTTCTATTAAAGCTTTGTTACCGCAACTGCGTTCCTGCGCCATATCGTAAACGTTATAAATTGATACCGGCTCGCTCTTGCCACGAATTTTTATGGTTTTATGATCATCGACTTTAAGAGTGGTAAGTTCACGCAAATTTTCATAACACTGCTCATGAATAATAATTTGCCCTTGTTTTGCCTCGTTACATAATCTGGATGCTAGATTAACCGAGTCGCCAATAACCGTATATTCAAGCCGATCTTGAGATCCGAGTAAACCCGCCAGCATTTTGCCGCTGTTAATGCCGATCCGTAAATAGACAGGAAACAGCCCCTGTTCTATACGCTTTTGATTAAGCTTTTCGGTCAGCTCTTGCATCAGTAAGGCGCAAGCAACAGCATGTTGTTGATGTTTTGGGTCGGCTTTGGCAGCGCCAAAAACTAGCATCACACAATCGCCTAAGAATTTATCAACCGTACCAAAATATAATTTGGCGCAAGCGGCGTAATAACCAAAGTATTCGTTTAGCAATTCGCTAACTTCTTCAGGTGTCATATTTTCTGACATTTGGGTAAAGCCAACGATATCGGCGAACAACGCCGTTGCCTCTACATTTTCACCTCTAAAGTTAACGTCGTCTATTTCGTTAATAATTTTGTTGGCAACATCAGGCGCTAAAAACTTTTCCAGTACGGATTCAACTTCTGACTTGCGTGCAAGGTCTTTGCCCATGCGGTTGATGGACTGGATAAGCTGTCCTAGTTCATCGTTGCGACGCTCAGGAATAAAAGCAATATTGCCGCTATCGATACTGGCGGCGGCATTGGCAATGTCTTTTAGCGGCGCGGTGACATGCCGACTCATAAAAAATATCACCATGGTCAATAACAGAAATAAGGCTACCGTCGTTGCCATTAAGGCATAAGCCATTTGATCAAAGTGACTAGCGAGTGCCGATTCGTTAAAGACCACTACCGCGTAGCCGCCGGTTACGTTTCTAAATCGAATGGGGCTGGAGTAGATAACACCAAAATCAAAAGCAATATTCGCATCGGCTTGGTTTTGCACCAGAGAGCCTTCAAACAAAGAGGCGGCAACAATGGATTTTAATTGTTTTAAATCGATTGCTGTCTCGGTTGGCAGGACGCCGGAGAGCGCAATAGGCTCCCCCAAATGATTGTAAATACCCGAGCCAATAAAGCTGTTGTCTAGCGCGACTTGATTGATCAGTACGCCCAACTCCATATTGGCGTCGGCAAATAGTGGCTCAACGGCGCTAGAAGCCAGTTGTTCGGTAATAACGCGGGCGAACTGATCCATTTGCTTATGTTGAAAGCTACGGTGCGCATCAATCATGATATAGGCCAGCACAACCATGCCCACTAATATCGGCAGCATAAAATAGACGGATACTTTAAAGGCAATTGGAAAGCGATAGCTGACGGCCTTGTCTTTTTTTCGGCGGCTTTTTTGTGATCGCTTCTGTAACTGTGTGAGTGGAAATGGCTCGGTGGCGCTTATGTCTGCGGTTAAATCTGCCGGATTATTGTTGGTGCCGCCAGACCGCAAGGTACGGTTGAGTGTTTCGGCTGGCTCTGAGTCTGAGGCTCGTCGGTTAAATGAGTTTGTCGTCTTATCGGCATAATTTGAGCGAGCGCTTGCGCTGCTGCGGCCATTGCCGCCGACACTGCTGTCGCTATCATGCTGCTTTTGATAAGAAGGCTTAATATGTAACAAGGCTTTAATCCACGAAAATGGGTGTTAATTGCATCTAAATTCGGGTATCGACAGAGTAAGTGGCGATTATAAAATAGAGAATATTGTCAATCGGCTATTTACTATCCAATATTTGCGAGGCTGAAAATGTGAACGGTCTCACAAACATTTTGACTCACTATTAACCTTAGTTGATTTACCATGGTTTGCGACTTGGTCGAGGTTTCCGTGGGCTGATTTGTTTCGATAAAGGGGCTTATATCCTTGTTGAGGCAAAGTTTTTACAGTCGTTTGCGATTGTGATGTTGCAAAAAGAGCCCGTAGAGTGCCGAATAGCATTAGCGATATCACGGAAGCAGGAAAGGGAAATACAGTTGTAAGTCTTGCGACCACTGACTAGTTACACACTTAATAAAACCTAAGGGGAATTTATGAAAATCGTACGAAATACTTTAATAGCCGTTTTAACTGCTTTTGCATTAGTTGCATGTGGCGGCGATGACAATGGCGCTGAAAACGCGGCATCAGGTGCAATGGATAGCATTGGCGGTGCGTTAGATAGCGTTAGTGAAAAAGCGGGTAGCGTTGTTGATGGCGCAACCGATGCTGTGGGTGATGCAGTTGATAGCGCTGCAGGCGCGGTTAATGATGCTGTAGACAGTGCTAGCGATATGGCTAGTGATGCAGCAGACTCTGTTAGCGATGCAGTTGGCGGCGCGGTAGAAGGCGCAGGCGATGTTGTTAACAATATCTCTGATTCAGCAAGTGACGCTGTTTCTGATTTAACTGGTGATGCAAGTGAAGCTGATCTTGATAAAGAAGTTGATGCTGCTGAATCAAAAGCTAAAGATTTGATGAATTCTTTAGGTAAGTAATCGCTTCGATAAAAAGCTTAAACGTGACCTTGCTAAGCATTGATCAATAGCGATTAATCAGCAAGTCAGCGATAAAGTTAAAATAGCGAGTTAAGCCAAATTTTTGGTTGAGCTCGCTATTTTTTTGCCTGCGTTTTGCGCTTGCTCTATCGCTTTTAAGCTAAATAATTGCTTAGAATATATTTTTTGATTTTTGGTCGACACCCACCGCTGGTATAAGGCACCGTCATTATATTTATCTTGCAGGCCGTCGCGATTTACCCAGTGGTTAAGGAGAACCTGGCATTCGTGGGTTTTGAGCTTATCTGCAAGGGTATAGGCGTGACGAGGATTATTGCCGCGCAAGTAATTTGGGGTGTTAGTGCATTTGAGTGAGAGTGATTTGGAACACATGGAAGTTTGCAGAATAGATTGATATAAGATTTTTAAAGTTGCATTAAGTGATTCTGCATAGCAAAAGCGTTAGCCTGCTAATCTGAATTTTATCGGCATGGTCACTTCAAAGGTTTCGCCATTTAAGCGTTTAGGGGCAGGTGGATAAGGCTTGGCATTTTTAACGGCGCGCGCGGCGGCTTTATTTAGCGAACTAAAGTCAGCACGTTGACCGTACTGTACGCTTTTGATTTCACCATCACGGGAAATGATGAGTTTTAATATCACGTCACCTTGCTGGTTACGATCAATAGCAGACTCAGGATAAATTACGTGCTGATAAGTCTTCTTAAGTAAATTAGAGCGATAGATTCTAAACAACCCAGCCTGCTCAGCGGATATTCGTGGCGCTGGTGGCGTTTCAACAGTCGAGTTTTGCGCCAAGGCCAAGGTTGGCCGTTCATTATTCAGCTTAATAGTGATTTCATTTTCATCAGTAGACTTAATGACCGACTGAAAAGCATTCATATTGTTGATTTCATGTTTTGCACTACTGCTATCGATGGTAGATTCGGCAGGATTTGAGGCAGACACAGCGAGCTGACCGGCTGCATTTGCAGTCGGCTCTGCCATTGTTAACTGGCTGATAAGGAGTGTGATTCCTATCCAGTAACAGGGCACAGCTTTGATCCGTGGCTGTCTAAATAACATGATTTATAGTTAAATATCCTTAAATTACAACAACTTATTTATTCTTTAATTAATGCTTACGACGTTTAATTAGCAACTTTGGTGATGCTGCACTACCTTACGCCATAGTAAAAACTTTTTCCTTGCTCGTTTGAGTATAGATAACAATGTAAAAGCTGCCTTAATCAATATGAGAATCAGTTCACAGTGAGATTGAGAATTGAAAATAGTATTTCTGCTTAAAAACAACCCAATTGATTGCTCTCGCCTGAATTAAGAGAATGGTCGCTCATGTTTCAATCGGCATCGCTTCCATACGGTATTACATCCGACCGCTACGCCAGTGTTGCTCCCATAGGACTAATACTTTTTCAGAATAAACTGTTCTGCCAACGCTACCGTTATAGCGGGCAAGAGCAAGGGCGAGATCCCCTTTCTCTTTTTGCAAATAAAACTGCAGTATTTTGCAGCCGTAGCGAATATTGGTGGCTATATCGGTGAGGTTATCTTCAGGTCGGCCAATTTCATTTTTCCAAAACGGCATAACCTGCATTAATCCTTGTGCGCCTACCCGTGAAATGGCATAGCGATTAAAACTACTCTCTATCGCGATTAAGGCTAAGACAATATCCGGAGCGAGACCACTATTATGCGCTTCCTGATAGACGGTGGTAAGAATTTGATAGGCAACTTGATGATCGACTTTGTAAGCCGTCATTCGCGACCGCATGCCGACCAGCCAAACTTCAGCATCAAACTTATCCTTAATCGCAAGATCATTGTTAATATTTTTTTGTAAAAAGGCTTTTAGCTCAGCATCATTAATCTGGCTATTGCGATCTTTAGTCGTAGCTTTTGCTTCGCTAGTAGAGGTAGAGGCGCTAGCTGAATAGCTTGCCGTGAGTAAGGTACCGCCAAGCAGCGTACCGTAAAGCAATGTACCGCCAATTGCGTTACAGCCGAATAGTATTAGCAGGCTTAAGGCGTTTAAGCGCTTGAGAGAGCTATAAAAACATCGCATAAGGAGTTGAGTCTATTGTTAACATCAATTGAGCAAAGCTATTGGCGCTGCTACGAGTTTGGTGATTGGATCACCAAACTCGCAATAAACAGTGAGCGCGCCAGTACTATTAGTTTAGCTTAGCAAAGCTAACAGATGATCTAGCGCCCCATCTACCGCTAAGTCTTCATTTTCGGACGAAGAGCGTGATCGGTACTCCATTACATCGCGATCCAGCCCTTTATCACCAATAACCAATCGATGCGGAATCCCGATAAGCTCCATATCGGCAAATTTAACACCGGGGCGCTCATTACGGTCATCCAGTAAAACATCAATATTGTGATCAAGCAGTTGCTGATATAGCTGCTCGGTTAGCGCTTTAACACGCTCGGATTTTTGCATATTGATAGGCACTAGCACGATTTGGAACGGTGCAATCGAAGCGGGCCAAATTATGCCGCCATCATCATGGTTTTGCTCGATTGTCGCAGCCATAACCCGTGATACGCCAATACCGTAACAACCCATGGTGACGACTTCGCTTTTGCCGTTCTCGTTGAGCACGGTTGCGTTAAGCGCTTCACTGTATTTTTTACCCAGCTGAAAGATATGGCCGACTTCAATGCCACGTTTGATCAGCAGTTCGCCGTTACCATCGGGGCTAGGGTCGCCTGCTACTACGCAGCGAATATCCGCGATTAATGTCGCCGAGGCATCACGTTGCCAATTTACGCCGCTAAGATGTTGGCCATCTTGATTGGCTCCGCAGACGAAGTTACTGATCGCCGCCGCAGAGTGATCAACAATAATGGGCGCAGTTAATTTTACTGGGCCAATAGAGCCGGGCTGACAGCTGGTTAGGGCGAGAATTTCTTCTTCGCTCGCCATTGTTAATGGCGCTGCGACCAAGGCTAATTTCTCGGCTTTGATTTCATTGAGTTGATGATCGCCTCTTAATACTAAGGCAACAAGCGGTGATTCGCTGTCTTCAGCGGCTTTGACTAATAGGGTTTTTACCGTTTGAGTTGGCTCTATACCCAGTTGCTCGCTAACTTCAGCAATGGTCTTGGCATTAGGTGTAGCAACGGTTTGTATTGCTTGCTGTTCGACATCTGCTAACGCAGCGGGGGCTATGGCTTCGGCCATCTCAACATTAGCGGCGTAATCACTGCTATTACTAAAGGCGATATCGTCCTCGCCCGATTCGGCGAGCACATGAAATTCGTGGCTGGCGCTGCCGCCAATAGAGCCGGTATCCGCTAGTACGGGGCGAAAATCCAAACCGATACGGGTAAAGACTGCCGAATAAGCGTCATGCATCTCGCTGTAAGTTTGATCGAGGCTGGCTTGATCGATATGAAAGGAGTAGGCGTCTTTCATCGTAAACTCACGCGCACGCATAATGCCAAAGCGGGGGCGAATCTCATCCCGAAATTTGGTTTGAATTTGATAAACATTAAGCGGTAACTGTTTATAGCTTTGTATTTCGTTGCGAACCAGATCGGTAATTACTTCTTCATGCGTGGGACCAAGGCAGAACGCCCGATTGTGCCGGTCACTAATGCGCAGCAACTCGGCGCCGTATTGTTCCCAGCGACCAGACTCCTGCCATAACTCCGCTGGCTGCACTACGGGCATTAGCAATTCTTGAGCGCCAACTTTATTCATTTCCTCGCGGACAATCGCCTCGATCTTACGTAAGACCCTCAACCCTAGTGGTAACCAGGTATAAAGCCCAGACGCTAATTTGCGAATCATACCGGCTCGCAGCATTAGTTGGTGGCTAATAACCTCAGCATCGGCAGGTGTTTCTTTTAAGGTCGATATAAGCAGTCGGGAGGTACGCATAGTTTTTGTCTGTTTTCAGGTTTGTTGTTAGATTCGTTGTTTGAGCTTTTACTGGATCGGTATTGATAGATCGTAGATGGCATTCTATAGGGAAATAAAAAACCGGGGCTGGAAAAATCCACACCCCGGTAGCCGACTGTAATATCACGGTCACGAAAAGTGAGTGTGATATGAGTCTTTTTTATCATGCTCAAGCGGATTCAGCCGGTTTAAAGCGCCTGAATAGGCTAAAACATGTGATGACTTGGTAGTATAAAACTACTCAGCCATTTCTTTCAGTTTCTTCAGCGGACGAACTTTAACAGCAATACTGGCAGGTTTTGCTTTAAACATGGTTTCTTCGCCAGTAAATGGGTTAATACCTTTACGAGCTTTCTTCGCAGGTTTTTTAACCGTAGTGATTTTCAACATACCGGGTAAAACAAACTCACCACAAGCACGTTTTTTAACGTGACGATCAATCAATGAAGAAAGTTCGTCAATTACAGCGCCAACTTGCTTACGACTAAGATCAGTTGATTCTGCGATTTCAGTTAGGATCTGGGTTTTGCTATAGCGTGAGCTAATCGCTTTGCCAGAAGCTGGTTTTGCAGGCGCTTTTTTAGCAGGTGCTTTTTTAGCGGTACGTTTCTTAGCAGCAGTTTTTTTAGCAGCCATGGGTATTCCTCATTTTGTGAGTTAAAGCAAATTCTAGAATCCAGCTTGCGCCGGGTTGGTTTGCGTCTTGCTTTGAACACGCCTTAGCAAAATTTGCAAAAAAAGCTGTAAAACAGGGCTTATTTTGCAGTCGGCCAATGCGTTGTTTCAAAGTTTTAAAACGGCGTGCGTATATATATCGAAAACAGGATACCGTGGCAATCAAAAAAAGCCTTATTTTTACGGTTTTTTTCGCATTTTTTAAAATTAGCCAAAAAAAGTTTAAATTTATAAAGCGTTTTTTATTTTTTATCCGCTTATTATCTCTGTCTCGTTAGACTATTTTTCAAGGCTTAAACGGCATTGTGAGGAAATTAAATTTCAATAAGAAAAATTATCCGATCGCTGTTAAGTTGCAGCTGGCTAAACATTAAAAGAGCGTTTTGTTGTTACGGCTCAATTGTTTTTAGTGGTCAAGAAAATTTCTATATAGCCCAAAGCAACTGTGTATTGGATCGGGTTTAAATGCCTTTATGAGAGTGGGCGCTAACCGTATCGACTACTGAAATCGGCTTTTTTCTAGTGTTTATTGTGGTAATGGGGATTTATCCTCAGGCAAAACATGGAGTATAATGCCGCGCGCTCGAAATTGGCTTAAAGACCAAAATAGCCAATTTAGCAGTTTTTTTAAGCGTCGATAGCCTCTTATATAAGCTTGTAATTAAGCGGTAAACAAGCGAATCGACTGACGAGTTTACTAATTTTGATGGTTTTAAAGCCATTACGGAGACTAAAGCTGCATGCCGATTTACGAATATCAATGCCAATCGTGCGACCATAAGATGGAAGCATTGCAAAAAATGGCCGATGATCCACTAAAAACCTGCCCAGCATGCGAACAGGACAGTTTAAAAAAACTGATTTCTGCTGCGGCCTTTAAGCTAAAGGGCAGCGGCTGGTATGAGACAGACTTTAAAAATAACGGCAAAGCCAAGCCCAATGATGGTGGTAATAGCGCGAATGGAAGCGGCGGCAAGAACAATAGTGAGAAGAGCGGCGATAGCAGCTCATCAAGCAAAGCTGATAGCAAGCCCGCAAGTGGCGGTGCAGATAAGGCCGCCAGCTAGTAAGAATGACGACGATAAAATGACAACAGCGAGCCTGTGCAGCACCGTCAGCAGGCTTTTAACGAATATTCGCCGTGGTAATCCGTACCCGGTGTAGATCACAAGTGATAACGAGGATTTCTTGACAGATTCAACGAGCACAGCCGTCGATAGCAGCCGCAGAAGTCATGATTGCGGCCAAGTGGACCGCACAGATGTCGATACCAATATTTCATTGTACGGCTGGGTTGATCGCCGTCGTGACCACGGTGGCGTTATCTTTATCGATTTACGTGATCGTGAAGGGATTGTGCAAGTGGTGTTTGATCCCGATGCCGGTGAGCATTTTGCCTTAGCCGATAAGGTGCGCAGTGAATATGTGCTGCACGTGCAAGGTGTTGTCCGCGCGCGCTCCGATGCGACCATTAATGCCGATATGGCGACGGGTGAAATCGAAGTCTATGCCAAGTCGCTGGAAATTCTTAATCAGGCCGAAACACCGCCGTTTCAGCTGGATGAGTTTACCGATGTGGGTGAAGATGTTCGCTTGAAATACCGTTATTTGGATTTGCGCCGTACCGAGATGCAGCAAAAACTGCTATTGCGCTCCAAAGTTTCGTCAAATATCCGCAGCTTTCTTGATAGCCAAGGCTTTTTGGATATCGAAACACCGATTCTTACTCGAGCAACACCAGAAGGCGCGCGCGATTATTTAGTGCCAAGCCGTACCCATGAAGGCAAATTCTTTGCCTTGCCGCAGTCACCACAGCTATTTAAGCAGCTGTTAATGGTGTCGGGCTTTGATCGCTATTATCAAATTGCCAAATGTTTTCGTGATGAAGACCTACGCGCCGATAGACAGCCAGAGTTTACCCAAATCGATATCGAAACCACGTTTATGTCCGAGCCGGAGATTATGGACATCACGGAGCGCTTGATACGCGAGCTATTTGCCAAGGTTATGGATGTGCAGTTTGATACCTTTCCAAAAATGCCCTACGCCGAGGCGATGCGTGACTACGGCAGCGATAAACCCGATTTGCGTATTCCTTTAAAACTGGTTGATGTGAATGACTTAATGGCCAGTGTTGAGTTTAAAGTCTTTAACGGTCCAGCGAATGATCCTGAAGGTCGGGTCGCGGCCTTAAAAGTGCCGGGTGGCAGTTCAATCAGCCGTAAAGAAATCGATGGCTACACCAACTTTGTTAGCATCTATGGTGCGAAAGGTTTGGCTTGGGTCAAAGTTAATGATCGCGCAGCCGGTCTTGAAGGTTTGCAATCGCCCATCCTTAAATTTATGCCAGACGAAACCGTTATGGCCTTAATGGATAGATTGGACGTTGCTGACGGTGATATTGTTTTCTTTGGCGCCGATAAAACGTCCGTTGTTAATGAAGCCTTAGGAGCCTTGCGTTGTAAGTTAGGTGAAGATCTGAATCTTTATACCTGTGACTGGGCACCGCTATGGGTTGTTGATTTTCCGATGTTTGAAAAAACTGATCAAGGTCAATGGACGGCGTTACATCATCCATTTACTGCGCCATCGTGCAGTGTGGAAGAGCTTGAGGCCGATCCGAGCGCAGCGCTATCGCAAGCTTACGATATGGTTTTAAACGGCACAGAATTAGGCGGTGGTTCAATTCGTATTCACCGTTCCGAAATGCAATCGACGGTTTTCCGTTTATTGTCAATTAGCCCTGAAGAAGCCCAAGAGAAGTTTGGCTTTTTGCTCGACGCATTAAAATTTGGCGCGCCGCCACACGGTGGTTTGGCATTTGGTTTGGATCGTTTAGTGATGTTGATGACCGGTGCAAGCTCTATTCGTGATGTGATTGCATTTCCTAAAACCCAATCGGCGGCTTGTGTGATGACCGAAGCACCGGGCGCTGTGGATGCAAAACAATTGCGCGAGCTTAATATTAAGTTAAGGCAAGAGCCTTCAGCTCCATAGAAACCCTTTAGCTAAGGAAGAAGTCTCAGTATAAAAAGCCCTCTAATAACGAGGGCTTTTTTATAAGCACAGGATTGTGCTTAATGCGAATAATTTAATTGATACTTAAGAATTCGCTATCTGCGATTGCAAACCATTTAAAAATGGCTTAGTATTTTTTGACTCGCTATTTCTTCGGCGGTTTTTTAACAATCGTTATCGCAATCAATGTGGCAATCATTTTGACAGCACGATTCACCGCAATATCATCGATAGTTAGTCATTTAGCGACGCGCCGGAATGCGCTGCTGCGCTATACGCTATGTATGGCTGTGGTTTTTGCCCAATTGCTTTCAGTTGCGCATATTCATGCTGCAGATACCGAGCAAGGTGTTCAGGTTCACGATTGTGTTGTCTGTCTCTCTGCGGCGCAGCTTGATAGTGCTGCTATTGAAACTACTCACAGCCACGATTATTTTTTCCAGCAATACTCGGTCATAGTTGAGCCCCATCAAACGGCTATTGAGTCTGTTTTCCTTTCTTATTTAAGTCGCGCACCTCCCGCTTTTTCAGTTATTTAGTTTGTATTTTCTGCGTCTAAGCCTGTCATTTTAGCTTGGCTTTGCGGGCAATTTAACTAAACTTCAAGCTGCTAAGTTTTTTCTCTGTCATGATGATTGTTGACTTTTGTCATCTGCTTTTTATAGCTTTTCTATAAAGATAGTGATTAAAACGGCTTAGCAGTATTTAGTGTCGAATTGTCTGCCGTGCAGTATTAAACACCGCTATTTATATAGCGGTTGATGAAAAATGCTATTTCTGAGGCACACAATGAATAATTTATTTTTTTTACTTGATCAAAACCAGTCAAATGTTTTGCGTCGCTCGATTACAGCAATTTTGACGCCAATGCTTTTATCTATCGCGACATTTGCAATTGCTCAAGAGCAATCGACTGACAAAGAAAACAAGGTAGCAAGCAAGCCGGCGATACAAGAAGTGGTTATCAATGCACACCCTTTATCCGCTGAAGGTTTGGCGCAAGCTACGGTAGTATTAAGCGGCGATGATTTGGCGCAAGCGCTACAGACATCGATAGGTGCAACGGTTGCCGGTGAGCCGGGGGTGCGAATGCAATCTTTTGGTGAGGCGGCAGGGCGGCCAATAATTCATGGTTTGGCCGGGCCTCGTGTACGTATCCTTGAAGACCGAATTGATACTTTGGATGCGTCCGTCACTAGTACTGATCACGCGGTAACGATTGAACCTTTTATTGCCGATCATATTGAGATTATCAAGGGGGCGAGTACTTTACTGTATGGTTCCGGCGCCATTGGCGGCATTGTTGATGTGCACACCGGGCGCATTCCGCACAATATCACCGATAAAGCGGTGGTTGGTCGCGTGGAGCTTCGCGCTGCAGATAATGGCGATCGAACTGTAGGTATGTTCCGCCTCGATGGAACACTGCCAGCAGATGATATTGCCTTATCGGATAAGCAAAGCGTGGTTTGGCACTTGGATGGTTTTGGTCGCGACGCTGGAGAATATGATATTCCTGACTTTGCTGAGTCGGCGCAATTGCGTGCTGAAGAGCAAGCGGAGGGTGGTTCGGAGGCTGATGAGCAGCAAGGAAATTTAGGCGGTAGTCATTTGCGTAACCACGGCGGTGCTGCAGGCGTATCGGTTATTGGTGAACGAGGTTTTATTGGCCTAGCTATTAGTTCGCTAGAGTCCGATTACGGTTTGCCCGGCGGTCATGAAGAAGAATCGGAAGGAGCTGGTGAATCCGGCAATCCAACTTTAGCGCTAGAGCAAGTGCGAATTGATTTTGAAGCTGGATTAGTAAACCCGTTTAGCGGTTTTGAAAGTATTAATTTCCGCATGGCAATCAATAATTATCAACATACCGAATTTGAACCCGATGGAGCAGCCGGTACGCGTTTTGATAATGAAGCAATGGAGTGGCGCGCGGAGCTGGTACATTCACCGATTCTGTCGTGGGCAGGCTCTTTTGGTTTACAAGTTAACGAACGAGATTTTGCTGCCGAGGGTGATGAAGCATTTGTCGAGCCGGTAAATACTCAAAGTGCAGGTATCTTTTGGGTGGCACAGCAAGATTTTTCGAGCCTCGGTTTGCTCGATAAGGGATTAAGTATTGAAGCCGGAATACGTTTTGAGCAGCTGTCCCATCGCCCCAGTGGTGAATTTGCCAATGATGGATCATGTGTGCAAAGCGGCCGCTTAAGCGATAAGGATTTTGATTCCTTCAGTGGTTCGTTAGGTGCAATTATTCCACTGCAAGGAGGGTTATTGGAAAATGCCCGACTACGTGTTGCGGTTGATTACGCTAATCGCGCGCCAACTAGCGAAGAATTATTTGCTTGCGGCCCGCATTTGGCTAGCCAGAATTTTCAAATTGGCGATCCGAGCTTAAATCAGGAGCAAGCACTTAACTTTTCCGCCACATTGGATTATCAAAACACGGAAAGCCCGCTAGAAACGCTATTTGAACTCACGGTTTATCATATTATTTTTGATGATTATATTTATCAAGCCGCCTTTGATGGCAATAACAATGGCTTAATCGAAGCCAGCGGTATTTTTGATAATGTGCCCGATGGACTGCAAGATATTCAAGATGAGCTGCCAGTATTCCTTAATTCGCAGGCCGAAGCAGAGTTTACCGGCTTGGATCTTAAAATCGGCTTAACCTTGGCGCGCTGGGCGGATAATCACTTAAGCATTGCCGCCTTATACGATCGGGTAAAAGCGCGAATTGATACGGCAGTGGGTCAGCAAGACGCACCGCGTATTCCGGCCTCGCGTTATGGTTTAGGCCTTGATTGGCATATTGAGAATCTGAACTTTCGTTCCGGCCCAACCAGTTTGGATGCCAATATCAAGTTTCAGCGCGTAGACAGGCAGTCAGATATTGCGCAATTTGAGCGTGACACCGATGGATATAATGATTTAAGCGTATATATAGGTATGACTTTTGAAGGTTTGGATCAATCAACTGCTAAGCGTGCCGATCAGCAATCGCTAACGTTATTTTTGCAGGGGCGAAACCTGACCGATGCCGAACAAAGGAATCATAGCTCGTTTATTAAAGACTTTGCACCAGTGCCGGGTCGTACACTGGAGTTGGGCGCACGTTATTCGTTTTAGTGTAACCCCCAGTTTTAAGCTGGGCTCTCTTACCATCAGCTTATGCACGGCAAGCATAGGCTGATGTAAGTAAAAGATGTAAGCATAAGTTGCCGAATAAAAGTTGAATAAATCTATCCTTACATAACTCCATTCGTTGAATAAGTGGCACAGATCGCTAATAGCTCGGTATAATCGAGCGCTTTAGTTTTCGCTGAGTTGCTAAATGCGCTATCTGCTTGCAGACAAAAAACCGTTAATAAAAATGCTGCTAGCAAATTGTATAGCCGCGTTAGGCAAAACATTGGCTGTAACTTTGCCTGCTCATTTATCTTTAGCCCTGATGATACGCTTTATCACGTTCTGGAGCGCAGGCGCTTGAGTATTGTGCTGGGTATTGATCCGGGTTCGCGGATTACCGGTTATGGCATTATCGATACCGGCAAACGGCCGGGCGCAAGAGGGCAGCCAAAATATCTTGCCAGCGGCTGCATCAGAATGCCTAATGGCGATATGTCTTCGCGCTTATTGACGATCTATAAAAGCGTTGGTCAATTAGTAGCCGAATATGCGCCAGACCAAGCTGCTATTGAGCAAGTATTTGTTGGTAAAAGCGTAAGCTCGGCATTAAAGCTGGGGCATGCGCGTGGTGCTGCCATGTTGGCAATTGCTGAGGCTGGAATTCCGCTGGGTGAATATGCTCCCAGATCCATTAAGCAGGCGGTTGCTGGCACGGGTGCGGCAGATAAAGTGCAAGTTCAGGATATGGTTGTCACATTACTTAAGCTCAATCGCGCGCCGGCGGCGGATGCGGCGGATGCGCTGGCGATAGCACTGTGTCATGCTTTTAATGACAACAGTTATGCGCGAGTGCTTTAATCAGGCGCGCTAAATAAATAATCTAAAACCCATGTTACTTAGCCATTTAGCTACGCAGCCATTTAACTACGCAGTTATGCAATCAAGTAACTACGTAAATATGCAACGACGCAAAGATGACGAGATTCAATGATTAGTTTTTTATCGGGCACATTAGTTGAAAAATCCGCACCGCTATTGGTGCTTGATGTCAACGGTGTCGGTTATGAGGTGCAAGCTTCACTTAATACTTTTTCGGCCTTACCTAAAATTGGTGGCGATATTCGTTTGTTAACGCATTTTGTGGTGCGCGAAGATGCGCAGCTGCTTTATGGTTTTTCCGACGCGAACGAGCGACAACTATTTCGCACCTTGATTAAGGTGAATGGTGTAGGGCCAAAATTAGCTTTAGCAATTTTATCGGGAATGGACGTCGCTCATTTTAGTCGTTGCGTATTAGCCGCTGATGTTAAATCATTAACGCGCTTGCCCGGCGTTGGTAAAAAAACTGCTGAACGTTTAATTGTTGAAATGAAAGATAGAATACGCGAGTGGCACGATGATAGCTCGGCAATATCTGACTTGGCTAATGGCGATAACACTAATAGCGACGGGATAAACCAATCGCTTATGTTAGCCGAAGCTGAAACAGCGTTAATCGCTCTGGGGTATAAGCCGGTTGAAGCCAGTAAAGCGCTCGCTAAATTGGATATGGAAGCAATAAATAGCAGTGAAGATGCGATACGCGCAGCATTAAAAACGATGCTGCAACGATAAAATACCACATGCAATGAACAATATTGAATGCAGATATTAAAGCCCAAGATAATTTTTGAGAAAAACCATGATTGAAGCCGATCGAATTATTGCCGGAGAAGTTGTTGAAGAGGAGTTTCAGCACGACCGGGCGTTGCGGCCAAAATTATTAGCCGAGTATGTGGGTCAACCCGCTGTTCGCGAACAAATGGACATTTTTATTACCGCCGCGCGCAATCGTGCCGAGGCGCTTGATCACACTTTAATATTTGGCCCGCCCGGCTTAGGTAAAACAACCTTGGCGCATATTATTGCCAATGAGTTGCAAGTCGAGCTGCACTCCACCTCGGGTCCGGTATTAGAACGTCCTGGTGATTTAGCTGCCATGCTCACCAGTCTTAGTAAAGGTGATGTGCTGTTTGTTGACGAAATTCATCGGCTCAGCCCAGTGGTTGAAGAAGTGTTATATCCGGCGATGGAAGACTATCAGCTCGATATTATTATTGGTGAAGGCCCATCGGCGCGTTCAATCAAACTCGATTTGCCACCATTTACTTTAGTGGGGGCAACCACTCGAGCGGGCGCGTTAACCTCGCCGCTAAGAGATCGTTTTGGCATTGTTCAACGCCTCGAATTTTATAATGTCGATGATTTAAGCCGTATCGTTACTCGTGCGGCATCCTTGTTGGAAGTTGATATACATGCCGAGGGCGCACGCGAAATTGCCCGACGCTCGCGTGGTACGCCACGAATTGCCAATCGTTTATTGCGCCGCGTGCGAGATTTTGCCGATGTTAAATTCCAAGGTATTGTATCTGCCGAAGTCGCTGATGCAGCGCTAAATGTTTTAAATATCGATCCACAAGGTTTTGATCATATGGATCGCCGCTTGCTATTAGCTATTATTGAAAAGTTTGATGGCGGGCCGGTCGGTGTTGATAACTTATCAGCGGCGATTAGCGAAGAGCGTGGCACCATAGAAGATGTGCTAGAGCCGTTTTTAATTCAACAAGGTTTTATACAGCGCACCCAGCGTGGGCGTATTGCGACACGTCGCGCCTATGAACACTTTGATCTGCCAGCGCCGCAGCGTGATGAGTAGACGCAAGATGATTAATAACCGTAGCGTGATAAGAATCCGCTGCCTAAAAAGAGCGTGATAAGCATTCAATTACCAGTGAAAGTCTAGCGTCAAGCACTATGGCAGTTAACACAGCGAGTCAGTCTTTGTCACATACCACCGCAGTAAGAGTTTATATTGAAGATACCGATGCGGGCGGTATTGTTTACTACGTCAATTATCTTAAGTTTATGGAGCGTGCGCGCACTGAGTTGATGCGGGCCTTAGGCTATAGCAAAGCTGCAATTTTTGCTGATGATTTTATGTTTGTTGTGCATTCATTGCAGGTAAACTACCGAGCACCCGCGCGGCTGGATGATGAATTATTAGTCAGTGCGAAAGTGCTAAAAGTTGGCAAAGCGGCCGTGGTATTTGAACAAAGCGTTTGCCTTGCTGACCAAGTGCTATGCGAGGGTGAGGTAAAGCTCGCTTTGGTCAGGCGCAGTGATCAAAAGCCGGTGGCAATGCCTGATACTTTGCGAGCCCAGTTAAAAAATAGCTAACACAAACCTATTTAATTATCGATTTTAGGAGTGGTACCGTGGGAGAACCCCTTTCAATTTGGAGTTTGGTTGTTGAAGCCAGCTTATTAGTGCAATTAGTGATGCTGTCCTTGCTGATTGCGTCGGTGGTGTCATGGTCGATGATTTTGCAGCGCGTAGCGGTGTTTCGTCGCGCCCATCGCGAATTACTAGCCTTTGAGGATGAGTTCTGGTCGGGGGTTGATTTAGGTCAGTTATATCGCGCCGGTAGCAGCCGAGCCGAAACCGAATCGATTGAAGGTTTGGAATCTATTTTTCGCGCTGGGTTTAAAGAGTTTTCTCGTATGCGCCAGCAAGGCAATGTCGAAAACGAAGCCATTATGGCCGGCGCCGAGCGTGCTATGCGTGTTGCGCTGGCACGAGAAGAAGAGTATTTAGAAAAACATTTACCGTTCTTGGCTAATGTTGGTTCCGCGAGTCCCTATGTAGGATTGTTTGGCACAGTCTGGGGGATTATGACTTCCTTTCGGGGTTTAGCGAATACCCATCAAGCCACGCTAGCGGCAGTCGCTCCCGGCATTTCAGAAGCCTTAATCGCCACGGCAATGGGTTTGTTTGCGGCGATTCCAGCGGTGATTGCCTACAACCGATTTTCTGCCCGTGTCGATATGTTGGTCAGTCGTTATGAAACCTTTGCCGACGAATTCTCCAGTATTTTGCATCGTCAAGTGCACACGAGCAAAATCAAGTAGCAGGGTGATTTATGTCGCGTAGAAATTCCAAGCGTAAGCTAATTGCTGAAATTAACGTCGTGCCATATATCGACGTTATGTTGGTTTTGCTAATTGTCTTTATGGTAACTGCACCACTGCTAATGCAAGGTGTAGAGGTTGAACTGCCACAAGCGCCATCTACTCCCATTGATCAAAGCGATGATGAAGCTTTAATTGTTTCAATTAAAGCGGATAGTACTTTGTATATTAATTTGGGCGGCAAGCCTGATACCGCGGTTGCGATCGATGTTATTACCGATAGAGTGAAAAAAATTCTGCAACAAAAACCGAAAACACCGGTGCTGGTATGGGGGGATAAAAATATCGCCTACGGTGAAGTGGTTAACTTAATGACGGCATTGCAAGGTGCGGGTGCGCCTTCGGTCGGTTTGGTTACTGAAGCGCCTTAAGCGCCATTAGCATTTTAAGAATAGTTTTTAAACACGTTTTTAGAAAAGAGAAACCCTTTGTCTAACGATCGCAGTTATACCTTGCCGGTATTTGCAACCATTGTCTTACACGCTGCGCTTTTAGTAGTGTTGGGTGGAAGCTGGTCGATAAATCGTGATGAGCGCGTTGTGGTAAAGCCCGTTAAAGTGGTGCAGGCATCTTTGGTTCAACTAAAAAAACCAAAGCCGGTAGTAAAACCTAAACCCAAGCCGGTAGCAAAACCTAAGATCGTACAAAAGCCAAAGGTCGAGCCAAAAAAGTCGCCAGTCGTCAAAAAGCCAGAGCCTGAAAAGCCCAAAAAAGTGGAAGAGAAACCGCCTGAAATTGATCAGGAAGAACTGAAAAAACAGCAGCAAGAGCAAGCTTTGGCAGCGATGGCCGATGATGAAGATGACGTTTTACAGGCGGATGAAGACGCTAGTTTGATAGCGCAATATACGGCAATGATATCGCAGCAAATGCATCAAAAGTGGAAGCTGCCACCTAGCGCACGGCGTAATATGGTTGCCTTAGTTAGTATTCGTATGGTACCGACCGGTGATTTAGTATCGGTAACGATTGCGCAAAGCAGTGGTAATCAGGCTTTTGATCAATCGGCAATACTCGCCGTAGAAAAAGCAGGCCGCTTTGCCTTTATGAAAAATTTACCGGGTCGTTTGTTTGAATCGCATTTTCGCGAATTTACTTTTCGATTTTCACCAGAGGATTTACGTTTGTGATGGTATTTGCCCGTCTATCTGTTGTTTCGCTTAATACAGCGGCCCGAAAGGCCTTTTTGTTCGCTGGTTTACTTAGCAGCTTGCTATGCAGTCAATGGCTTTATGCCGATTTGGGTACCGACTTGGTTATTGAAGTAACCGACTGGGTAAAAGATCCTACCAAAATTGCTATCGTGCCGTTTAAGCGTAGCGGCACGCCAGCCGATCAGGATATGGCAGCGGTGGTGGCTGCCGATTTAACTCGCAGTGGTCAATTTGAAGCTTTGTCGCGTGATGCAATGTACAGCTCGCCGAGTCAAGCCAGCGAGGTGCACTATCGTGATTGGCGCGCATTAGGGGTGGACTATTTATTAATTGGCAGCTCCGAAGGTTCGGCTAATGGTGTGACCTTGCAGTACGAGTTATTTGATGTGCATCGGCAAAAGTCACTGCTTAAAAGTCGGGTCGCCGACCGAGCGTCAGCCGAGCGTGCCATAGCGCATAAGGTAAGCGATTCTGTGTACGAAAAACTCACCGGTATTCCCGGCGCTTTTTCTACCCGAATGCTTTATGTATCGGTGCAACATAAATCCAGTAATGATCAGCTGTATAAATTAATTATTGCCGACGCCGATGGCGCGCGGGCGCGTGAAGTATTAAAGAGTACCGAGCCTATCCTTTCACCTTCGTGGTCACCCGATGGCAAACAAATGGCTTATGTTTCGTTTGAGACTTCACGTCCGGCGATTTATCGACAGGTTGTCGCCACCGGTGAGCGTGAGCAATTAACTAATTTTCGTGGTTTAAATGGCGCGCCGTCTTGGTCGCCCGATGGCCAGCAACTGGCCATGGTGTTATCCAAAGATGGCAATCCGGAAATTTACATTATGGATTTAGCCAGCCGACAATTACGCCGTATCACTAATCACTCGGCTATTGATACCGAGCCTAGCTGGATGCCCGATGGCAAATCGCTGGTATTTACTTCCGATCGCGGCGGCAAGCCGCAGATTTACCGTGTATCAGCAAAGGGTGGGGCAGCTAATCGCTTAACGTTTAAGGGCCGTTACAATGCCAAAGCGAGTGTCTTGGCGGATGGCAACAGTATGGTCATGGTTCACCGTGATGAGCAGGGTTACCATATTGCTTGGCAAGAAATCGATACCGGTCGTTTGATTGTGTTGACCAGCTCGTCTTTGGATGAGTCGCCCAGTGTTGCACCCAATGGCAGTATGCTTTTGTATGCCACTAAATATCGTGGTCGAGGCGTTTTGGCTGCGGTATCGCTGGATGGCGGGGTTAAGTTTCGATTGCCATCACCTTCCAGTGATGTGCGTGAACCAGCTTGGTCACCAAACATGTAGTGCCTGACAAATATGCAATTATCGCCAAGCTCGCAGTAATATCCAAGTAGCAATTAGGCTTTATAGCTTTGTGCTAATCAGGCTTGGCAAAAGAAAGTGTTGTTAATAAAGCGGTGTTAGGGGATTCAATCGCCAGCAAAGCATTACGGTGATAGTCTTTACCTGCACCAAATAGGGAAAAATTCACGGCATGTTTTGATTTTTTGGTGCAGGCTGTGAATTGTTTGATATACATCCGTGCAAGAGCATTGCAAGCGTGAATAATCGCTTTACAATGTGGTTTCTGAATCAATATTCGGTGCTAGTCTTCCTGCACACAACAGTGAGTAAATAAGTGATGAAAAACAAGTTAATGTCTGAATCTGCAATGATCGTTAAAAAAGGGTTTATCTTGGTTGCATTGGTCGGTTTTTTGGCCGCATGTGGATCTAGCCCAACACAGGATGATACGCCGTTTGATCCTGTTGAAGAAGAAGCACCTGCGGTAGCCTCGGGTGTTGATGATGCTCCACCCGTTGAAACCACCATTGATACATCGGCAAATCTTGAAAGCGTTTTTTACTTTGAATACGATCAATCGACTTTGACTTCTTCGGCCCGTGCCGCTCTGGATGCGCAAGCCTCTGCTTTACGTGGCAGCTCCGATGCGATTCGTCTTGAAGGTCATGCCGATGAGCGCGGTTCACGCGAGTACAACCTTGCACTGGGTGAGCGTCGTGCCAAAGCCGTTGCCGATTATCTTGCGATTCAGGGTGTATCTCGCTCACGTATCGAAGTGGTTAGCTATGGTGAAGAGCGTCCGGTTTCATTGCGCAGTGATGAAGAAGCTTACAGTCTTAACCGTCGCGTAGAGCTTAAGTAACAGCCATCGCGGATAAATACCTGCTGCACAGCTTGTTCAGCAGGTATTTTAATACGGCGTTTTATTAAAATATAAAAAATGGATTTTTAATAAGATCCTAAGTGTTGGGCTTGGTCGCATTTTTTAAGTCGTTATTTCCAGCGCGAAATAGCTAATGCAATTTATTGCCTTATTCTTGACTTAAGTTGCTTGATGACAACATCTTTAATTATCCATCCACTCAATAGAAGTCCACTCTAATGAAATTGACACTTAGCAAATTAGGTATCGAGTCAGGCCGTAGTCAACAAGCGGGTAGTGGGTCTACATTGAAATCGATTGCATTGCTATTGCTTGCTCAATCGGCGTTAGTGTCATTGCCAGCGCTTGCTCAGGTTGAAGTGGTTGAAGGCGAGCCAGCGGTAGTGACTGAAGGTAATTATCCCTCATCGCGCGTCTATACCAGTACGCCAGCCAATAATACTTCCAGCAGCATTAATACAGTCAACGGCGGTGGTTATAGCGGTTCAGATAGTGGTTCGGGTGTCGCCACATTATTTGTTGAGTTACAGGCATTACAGGCAGAGATTAGAGAACTTCGCGGATTGGTTGAGCAGCAAGGTTATACCATTCAGCAGCTAAGCCAACGTCGTATGGACGATTATCTTGATCTCGATCGACGTATTGGTGAGTTATCCGGTGTTACTCCCGCCGCATCAAATCCATCATCGACAAATACGGCATCCAAAAATCCGCAGATAAATAGCGGATCGACTAATACTAGCTATACCACGGCAGGCAGTGCGGTGGCGTCAAGACCGGCTGCACCAGCAGCGGTGCCCAAAAACGCCAGTGAAGCCGATGTGGCCAAGCAAGCTTATCGGGCCGCGTATCAAAAAGTCAAAGATCGGCAGTTTGATGATGCGCGAGTTTCCTTAGTTGCCTTTATTGATGGTTATCCCGATTCGCATTATGTACCTAACGCCTACTTTTGGTTAGGTGAGCTTTACTATCTAGAATCGGATCTAGAGCAATCGCAGCAATCGTTTACCGCATTAATTACTGCCTACCCGCAGCATCGCAAAGTGGCTGATGCAAAATTTAAGTTGGGTAAGGTTTATCATCAGATGGGTGATCAAAATACTGCTCGTACCATGCTGGAGTCGGTTATTAATGATCATCCCGGTAGTACAGCGGCAAATCCTGCTCGCGAATATCTTAACAACAGTTTACGTTAGTCGCGTTACGCTTTCGCTAGCATAATATGAGCAAGCCAAACCATGACGCTCAAGCGTCACTCTTAGCTACTGACCTCACCGTTAGAATCACCGAAATCTTTTACTCCTTGCAAGGCGAATCTTCTTGGGTTGGATTGCCAACGGTGTTTGTCCGTTTAACCGGTTGTCCTTTGCGCTGCGTTTACTGCGATACGACTTACTCGTTTCACGGCGGGGAATCGATACCGCTCGATGAGCTTGTTAGGAAAATTGATAGTTATAAATCGCAAACTGTTTGTGTAACGGGCGGCGAGCCGCTAGCGCAAAAAAGTTGTCTGCCATTGCTTAAAATTCTATGTGACAAGGGTTATTCTGTATCTTTGGAAACTAGCGGGGCGATGGATATTGCGGCCGTAGATGCGCGTGTTAAACGTATAGTCGATTTGAAAACGCCTGCGTCAGCAGAGCAAGATAAAAACCGTTATGAAAATATTGCGCTATTAACTGCGCATGACGAAGTTAAGTTTGTCATTTGTAATCGCGAAGATTACCTTTGGTCTGTGCAAATGATTGAGCAATACGATTTGCATAATAAGGTGAATAATATTTTATTTTCACCGGTATTTGATATTGAAGATGCGTGTATGCGCAGCGATGATTTTAACGAGCAGCAGTTAGCCGATTGGATACTAGCCGATAAGCTAGCTGTGCGTATGCAGCTACAATTGCATAAATTGATTTGGGGGAATCAGCCGGGTAAATGAGCGAACAAAAGAACAAAAAAGCGGTTGTATTGGTGTCGGGTGGTTTGGATTCTGCCACAGTTTTAGCGATGGCGATTGCTGAGCAATACGACTGTTACACGCTGAGCTTTGACTACGGTCAGCGCCATCATGCAGAGTTGCAAGCTGCCGAGCAGTTAAGTCGTGCTAGCTCGGCCATTGAGCACCGTGTGATTCGCTTTGATATGGGCGTGATTGGCGGCTCGGCATTAACCGATATGGATATTGCGGTACCTGAAGTGCCGACAGAAGGTATACCGGTGACTTATGTGCCGGCGCGCAATACCATATTTTTAAGTTTTGCACTGGGTTATGCCGAGGTGGTTGATGCTAGCGCGATCTTTGTCGGTGTAAATGCGGTGGATTACTCGGGTTATCCCGACTGTCGGCCGGATTACTTGTCTGCCTACCAATCAATGGCGGATACGGCGACCAAAGCGGGCGTTGAAGGCCATGGGCCGCAGATTCAAGCGCCGTTACTGCATCTCAGCAAGGCTGATATTATTAGCGAAGGTACGCGCTTGGGCGTTGATTACGGCCTTACGGTGTCTTGTTATCAGGCTGATAAGCGGGGTCATGCCTGCGGTAAGTGTGATAGTTGTCGGCTGCGAGTCGAAGGTTTTGCTGGCGCAGGGGTTGCAGATCCCACGCCTTACTATTAAACAAAAGCCGGTTAAGCGAAATTAGTGGTAGATTCCCTGAATTTATCAGCAAAAAGCCTTGTATTTTGTAGATTGGCCGGTAAGATATGCGCCCTTTCCAGCAGTAACTATTGTTGGATTCCTATTCAGATAAATTGCTTAGTTGAATGCAATTTAGTCACAGTTTAGGGTCGTTAGCTCAGTTGGTAGAGCAGTTGGCTTTTAATCAATTGGTCGCTGGTTCGAACCCAGCACGACCCACCAAAAAAAAAGCCCCACCGTATTTACGGTGGGGCTTTTTTTTTGGTGGGTCGTGCTGGGTTTGTTCTTACGGCCGGTTCGACCAATTGCGCAGCAATTAGGACGCACGACGAAGTCGGGCGCCGCGCAGCGGTAATAAAAGCCCTAAGGCTTTTATTATCCACCCAGCACAGGGGGGAGGCGCTGTAGAAATACAGAGGTTTTTTTTGGGTGGGTCGCTGGGTTTGTTCTTACGGCCGGTTCGACCAATTGCGCCGCGCAGTGGCCATAGTGCCTCCCAAAAAATCCATACACTACCTTTACTTATCTTAATATCCAGCCCGGAACGGCGTTTCGCTTTGCTTAGAAAGCCTAGTAAACTGCCGCTATTAAACCGTTAAACTGGCTTAGTTTGGCCGCGTTTGGATTTTTGATTATGACATTGCTGCTTGTCTATTTAGCCATCGCTATCGGAGTTTCGTTCGTTTGCTCTATTCTCGAGGCGGTGCTGCTATCCATAACACCAAGCTTCGCCGAAGCATTAAAAAACGAAAAACCTCGTGCCGCAGCAACTCTGGGCAGGGTTCGCTCATCATTGAGTAAATCCCTGTCTGCAATTTTAATCCTGAATACTTTTGCTCATACCATTGGTGCTGCGGGTGTGGGCTC
>CAJQQO010000240.1 GCA_905480475.1 uncultured Pseudomonadales bacterium
GTAGCAGTCTATCAAGCATTATTAGAAAACTACCCAGCAAGTGATATTGCCATATTTGGCGCATCGGCAGGCGGTGGTTTAACCGCTTCGGTTTGCCTTGCCGCACGCGATGCAGGCTTGCCATTACCGGCTTCGGTTATTCTTAATACCCCTTGGTCTGATTTAGATAAACTGGGCGATAGTTACTTTACCAATGATGGTGTAGACCCGGTGCTTAGCAGTTATGATGGCAGACTTGGGCAAATGGCGACAATTTATGCCGATGGCGAAAGTTTTAAACATCCGCTTATCTCACCGGTATACGCTGATTACAGCAAGGGGTTTCCGCCATCACTATTAGTGACCGGCACACGTGACTTACTACTAAGCTGCACCGTTAGATTGCACCGAGTATTAAGAGAAGCCAACCTGGAATCCGAGCTGCATGTTTTTGAAGCGATGTGGCATGGCTTTATGACAGTTCCCGAAGGCCAAGTCGCCAATATCGAATCGATTAAGTTTTTAGAAAAACATTTTGGTTTATAAAACGTATAATCAACCATTCTTTGTGACCGCAGGAAAATATTATGTCTACCAAGGTTCTTGAACAAGCTAAAAAACATCCGGCCCGCGAGGCATCGCTTCGCTCCATTCGCGCAGTAGAATCAAAAGATCGTGAAGCATGGTTATCCATGTGGCATCCCGAAGGTATTATTCAGGACCCAGTCGGCCCTTCGCCATTAGATCCAGAAGGTAATGGCCACAGAGGCATAGAAAAAATCACTGCGTTTTATGACAATGTGATTGCCAATAGCAATACTCACTTTCATATTCGCCACAGTTATGCCTGTGGTAATGAATGCGCAAACGTCGGAACCATTACTGGAAAAACCGACGACGGCAGTGTTACCCGCTGCGAATTAGTGATGGTGTATTGCGTTGATGACGATGGCAAAGTACTTTCGCTGCGCGCGTTCTGGGAGTTTGACGAACTGGTTGAAGATATTTTTTAAACCGGTTTTAAATACTTTCCATACAAATACTTTATAACAGGGCAAACGCCATGAAATCATTTCTGCTTTTCGCGATATCAATGCTATATAGCCAGTTTTCGCTGGCTCAAGGTTTTGGCGACTTTGATAAAGTCGTGATCAAAACCCATAAAATCAGCGACACAATTTATATGTTAGAAGGCCAAGGTGGCAATATCGGCGTATCCATTGGTGACGACGGCGTGTTTATTATTGATGATCAATTTGGCCCGCTCAATGAAAAGATCACTGCAGCGATTGCCAAGTTGTCGGATAAGCCGGTGAATTTTGTGGTTAACAGTCATTGGCATTTTGATCATAGCGATGGCAATGTCGCCTTTGGTAAAGCGGGTGCGATTATTGTGTCGCAATCGAATAGCCGCGATCGAATGATGTCAGAACAAACGCTATCGGCATTTGGCTACAAGCAAGCTCCGTATGAAAAAGTCGGCTTACCCAAAATTACCTTTGATGACGAGATGTGGTTTCACTATAACGATGATGCTATTCAGTTAATGCATTTTGGTGCGGCGCATACTAACGGTGACACCATTACTTATTTTAATAAAGCCAATGTTATGCATACCGGCGATGTATTTGTCACATCCGGTTTGCCGTTTATTGATGCGGGTAACGGCGGCTCTATTACCGGTGTTATCAACTCAGTAACAAAAGCAATGTCGCTGATTAACGACACAACCGTGGTTATCCCCGGTCATGGCCAACTGGCTAACAAAGCCGATATGCAAAAATATAAAGAGACCTTAATCGCTATTCGTGACAAGGTTGCTAAGGAAAAAACTGCTGGCAAAGCCTTAAAAGATATTGATGCAGAAGCATTGATGGCAGAATTTCCAAAAGGATTTTTACCCCCGGAAGGTTTTGTTGCTGTTGTTTATCAGGACATTTAGCCTGACACCTGCGCTTGGCATTTTATAAATGCCAAGCGAGCTACAGCCTAATAGATTTTTTATTGGGTTATAAATTGATAAGACGCATCTTCTGTATCGCGACGTGATTCAGCTTTAGTTTCAATATGCGCAGGGTGATAAGTTGATTGCGCATCAACGATATGTAACCTTTCGTTAATTGCCCACACACCATCAATACACTTCCACTTATCGAGATAGCGGCCACGAGCTAATATCTCGGTAGGCTTTTCAGTTAACTCCGGTTTCATTTGCAAGGTCACCGTCACATAAGCTTCACTACTCGCTGTATCACCTTGCACCTCAACTAAAACGTTATTTATTTGATGCGAGTGACATTGCATTGCTTCGTGCGATCCCCACACCCAATCGATAAAACCGTGACCGGTACCTTCAAAAATATCAAAGTAGTTAACCGGCGCATCAGCATGAAAAACGCTGTAAGCCATGGCTTTATCCATACGATCGAGACCACGGCAATAGCGTGATAAAACATCGCGAATGGATTGTTTAGCGAAGAGTTCGGAGATTTGCTCGTTAGTCATAAAAGCGGGCCTAGTAGGATTTTATTAATAGGCTGTATGCTAGCGAATTTGAATAGCAGAGAACATTGCCATAATTAAAAGAAAGCTTTCTTTCAGAGCATGTTATTTTGAAAAGACGGCCATTTTGAAAAAATGACCGTTCTTAAATCAGGCAGTGCGAAGACTATGCCTGATTTTAAAAAGGGAGTCGGCCGATAAGCCGGGTTCTGTCGAGGACAATCATTCATCTGGGAACTACGTCACCGTAGCCCTCAAGCAACCTACCCGAATCCAGTGCGGGCCGCACCTGTAGGATTCCTATTTGGTCTTGCTCCGAGTGGGGTTTACCGTGCCACGAACTGTTGCCAGTCGCGCGGTGCGCTCTTACCGCACCCTTTCACCCTTACCGGTTCAAGCAAGCTTGAACTTAGGCGGTTTACTTTCTGCTGCACTGGCCGTCGGCTTGCGCCGCCCAGGCGTTACCTGGCACTCTGCCCTATGGAGCCCGGACTTTCCTCCAATAAATATCACAAGGATATTTATCCGCGATTGCCTGGCCGACTCCCGAGCGCGAGCTTAGCAGCACCGTATAAAATGGCAAGCACTTTAAAATCGTTATTTACCCTCACTTAGCAAAACAGCCGATTAAAAGATGCTAGTAAAAGAACACTCGACCATGATGATAGAAATGGGTATCGGTTTCGCGCCGCTGGGCTTGGGTTTTAGGGCCGCCAATGGCCGTCCAGCCAATTGCCACTAATTTACCGTCTTCAAACACATAGGGAGTAAATTCATCGTCAGTAACGATTCCATCAGGGAATGAGCGCGAGCGAAAAAAGTAAATTTCTTTAAGCTTGTCGTCTTCAATATATTCTTCATGCGGCTTGGTAAAGCGCGGCGCCAAATTGGCTTGAGTGGGCGACAAGGCCGCCAATACTGCCTGCTTACTTTGGCCTAACTGAATATTCTTTGCCTGTACCTCATAGGCCAATATTGCACTACTTATGGACTGCGTAGTAGAACAGGCTGTTAAAAACAAACTGGCCACCAAGACAAAACTTATTGCTAATGCGCGCGAAGCATAACGGCTTTTATCAATAACCTTGGTTTTCATAACTCTAGTCTTCATAACTCTAGATTTCATAATATGGGTTTCCTTAATACGGAGTTTTATAGCACTCACTGCCAAATGTTTCTTTTATGATACCGCCTGACTTAATCGAGGAACTTAATCGAAAAACGTGGCCGTTTAATACGTTTCATCTATAGCTACAAACTATAAACGCTTTCATTAAGCATCGACTATAAATACTTTCTCGTGATAATAGCCAAATTAACACAGAGTTTTACATTCAGGTGACTAAGCAGCAGCAACGCCAGTTTATCAAGCATGGGTTTATAAAGAGCCGGTTTATCAAAAACTTAGCTTTGCGACGACAACTCAATTGCTCGCTGGTACAAATAATTTTTTTTCAGACCTGTTAACTGTACCGCTAAAGTCGCCGCCTGCTTAGCCGGTAAATCAGCCAATAATATCTTTAATACTCGCTCGGCTTCTTGCTCTAGCGCACTTTTCTCTTCTTCATCAGCGCCAGCACCTCGCACCAGTATGACCATCTCACCCCGCTGCTGGTTCCGGTCCGCCGCCACTCGTTCGGCTAATTGCGCCAATGTGCCGTCCATAATGGTCTCGTATCGCTTGGTCAACTCACGGGCAAATACCGCCTCCCTACCACCACCAAAAGCCAACTCCATAGCTTGTAGCGTTGCCACTATCCGATGTGGCGCTTCATAAAAGACCAGTGTGCGGTAGGCATCTGCCAGACTTTGCAGGCGCTTTTGTCGCGCCTCGCTCTTAGCGGGCAAAAAGCCCTCAAAGCTAAACCTATCGGTAGGCAACCCCGAGGCCGATAAGGCACAGATTAAGGCACAGGCGCCGGGGACAGGCACCACCTGATAACCGTTTTCTCTTACTGTTTTGACTATTCTATAACCAGGATCGGAGATCAAAGGCGTACCCGCATCACTAATTAGCGCAACACACTGCCCCGTTGCCAAGCGCTCTAACACGGTTTTGCAGGCCGCTGCCTCATTGTGGTCATGACAGGCAATCATCGGTGTATCGATTGTAAAATGGCCGGTCAAGACACTGCTATGTCGAGTGTCCTCCGCAGCTATCAAGTCAACAGCTTGCAATACCTGCAATGCTCTCGAACTGATATCATGGCGATTACCAATTGGGGTCGCCACTACATACAATGATGACGGCGGCCAGTGTTGCGATCGACGAATATCATCAATCGCTTGGGGCTCTTCGGTCTGGTCGATTGATGACTCGCCTGATGCTTCGCTAGATTGGCTCAATATTTTTACTCAAGCAGGTTAATGGGTTTGGCTTGCGGCAGCGGTAATTTCACTGCACTTACTTAATAGGAACTATTGTACCTAAAATGATTCTGACGTGTTTTCGCTTATTAAGCGCCCTTTCTACTCAATTTTTTCGCCACGCGCGCAAGCTTAATTCAGCTTCTGAAATGGACCGCTGCGCTGTTCGCTTGAACGCAAAAATCGCCGCGAAGATAGCTGCAAAAATAGCCACGATCTTAACACTGGCAAGCTTGCTCGTCAGCTGCGCCACTACCGGCGGCTTTGGCCCCTCAACTTCCAGCACCGAAGCTGGCATGGATTTGGATTCAGCACTAAGTGAAAGCGATAGCGGCAGACATACCTCACTCGATAGCATTCTTGCGCAAAATAAAAATCTCGATTTACGTCAATCACCGGAAATTGCGCTTCAAGCATTAAGCGCTGCCGCCAGAGAAAAGCGCTGGGACGTCGCCAAAGATCTTTTGGAATTTATCAATCCCGGCAATTACCAAAATGTCCAGCTGGCAGAATACACCTTAGCGGCCAGCCAATACTGGTTGCATAGCCAACAAAACATTACTGCCATTCGATGGTTAGATGGCTCACAACTACAAAACGCTTTACCGCTAATGACTTCGCGGCAACAAATTCTTATTAGTATTGCACGCGCCGATGTGCTGCACGCATTGGGGAATTACCACGCTAGCGCACAAGAGCGTGTCTTTATAGATAGCCTGCTGAACAATGAAAGTAACCGCCGCGCCAATGCCAGCGCGATTTGGAATACCCTGCTAAAAATTCCAGTACGCGAACTTAAAATGCAGCAGCGACGCACTATTGATGCTTCTTATAAAGCTTGGCTTGAGCTGGCCATTATCCAACATGCCAATCAACTCGATATCGCCGAGCAAGCAGCACAAGTGCAGGCTTGGCGCGATCGCTGGCCTAATCATAGAGCGGCAAATAATTTGCCCGGTTCGATTGGCGCATTACAAACGATATCCAACTCGCGACCACGCGCTATTGCAGCCTTGCTGCCACTAAGCGGCCCACTCGCCCAAGGTGGCAAAGCGGTGCAAGACGGTTTGGCCGCAGCCTACTTTACCGCGCTTAGCCAAGGCTGGGAATTACCCACTTTAACCAGCTATGACACGCATAATAAGTCGATTGAGCAACTCTATAATCAGGCATTAAACGACGGCGCTGATTTAATTATTGGCCCCTTGCAAAAAGAAAAGGTGGGCGAATTTCTTACCATGCCAACCAGCGTGCCAATTATCACCTTAAATTACCTAGCTAACGGCATGCCGCCACCAATGAATGTTATTCAATTTGGTTTGGCCTCAGAAGATGAAGCGGTGCAACTTGCCAAGTCTGCGCGCAATAAAAATTATCGCAACGCGATGATTATTCAATCCAACTCCGATTGGTCGCGACGCGCGAGCAAAGCCTTTGTTCAGCAATGGCAAGAATTGGAAGGCACGGTTTTAGCCAATACGACGCTAAGCCAAGCCGACAATTATTCCAATGAGATTGAAAGCAGTCTATTGCTTCCAGACAGTATCGCGCGCCATAAACGGGTACAAAATATTATTGGCAAAAAACTCGAATTCACACCACGACGCCGCCACGATGTCGATGTGATTATTGTTTTTGCCAATAGTAAACAAACCAAGAGCATTAAACCTCTGCTGTCTTATCACTACGCGGGAAAAATTCCGGTTTATAGCAGCTCTCATGTGAATGACGGCGACAAGAAAAATAAAAATCGTGACTTAAATGGCATTGTTTTTAATGAAATACCTTGGGTTCTAGAGTCAAACGCGATAAAACGTAAAGCGGCCAAACGTTATAGCGACAATAAAAATCTTGGCCGTTTATTTGCCATGGGTGTCGATGCATTTTATTTACATCCCAGAATTGAGCAACTTCAGCGCGCGCCGGATACCTTGTTAAATGGCATGACAGGGAATTTA
>CAJQQO010000241.1 GCA_905480475.1 uncultured Pseudomonadales bacterium
TGTCGATAATACACAGTTAAAAAATGCCTTAGAGCAACGCGTTGATATTTCTGCAGTATTGGATTTATGGGAAGGTGAGCCGAATATCGACCTAGATTTATATTCGCTTTGCAGTCTTGCCACCGCGCATATTGCTGGCTATAGCATTGAGGGTAAGCGTCGCGGCACCACTGCCATCGTAAACGCAGCGATGGATTACTTTGCCATTAACAAGGATAAAATTGTTGATGATCAAAGCGGCTACCAGCTTCAGCAGTTTAACTCGTTAGCAGAATATCGCACGGCGCTAGAATCGGTATATCAGCTAAAACAAGATTCAGACAATTTTAAAGCCGCGTTTGTTAATAGTAAAAACAAAGCGGCTGCATTTGATCATTACCGTAAAACTTATCCACTTCGCTCGGAGATTAATTATTCCAATGACTGATACAGATGAACGCGATATTTTTTATATGCGCGAAGCACTGCTTTTGGCAGATAAAGCAGCCGGTGCGGGAGAGGTTCCGGTAGGTGCGGTACTGGTGCAAGACGATCAAATTATTGGTTATGGTTTTAATCGACCTGTCTCTGCTCACGATGCCAGCGCGCACGCAGAGATAGTTGCTATTCGCAATGCAGGCGGTGCATTAAAAAACTATCGACTACCTAACAGCACGCTTTATGTCACGATAGAACCCTGTACCATGTGTCTTGGTGCTTTAATACATGCTCGAGTCAAGCGTTTGGTTTTTGGCGCAACAGAGCCTCGCGCCGGAGCGGTGAGCTCGCAATTAAAATTATTAGAAAACGATTTTTTCAATCACCAAATAGAATGGCAAGGTGGCGTACTGGCGGAAGAGTGCGGTAATAAACTCAGCGAGTTTTTTCGTCATAGAAGAGCAAAATAAAGAGACTGTTCTAATCGCTATAAGGACTGGATGGCTTTAGACGCAGGGCTTGCGACAGATTCTTTTGAATTTGCCAAGGTGGTTTTGGCGGAGTTAATTTGGATAGCCTCTTTATTCGCTTGCTCCTTGCTATCTTTATCTTTCACCGGCTGATTGTTTTTTTGACCGTCTTTTGCTTCAACCGCCGATTTCAAATTGGGGGTAATACTGATTGAATTACTATCCAATCCTGCGTCAGTACTACCATTAACTTCGTTGGCGCTGATAACACCCATATCGGTTTTCTTAAATTCCTGTTGCTCAAATTCAAAGTCTCGAACAAAGGCGTTAGTCGAATCTTCATTGGGCTGCCAATTTCGAGCGATCTCACTCCAAACTAACACATTGTGATAGTGACGAATGTGTTGAACATATTGCACAGGCTCATAGCCGCGTGCATAACCGTAACGTGTGGTTTTATGCCATTTCTTTTGAGTCAGCAAAGGCAGGCTTCGCTTAACATCGAACCAACTGCTTGGATCGCCACCACTTTTTTGTGTAATTACCCGCGCATCTTCCAAGTGCCCCATGCCGACATTGTAGGCTGCCAAGGCAAACCAGCTTCTATCGGGCTCGACAATACTCTTGGGTAATCGACGTTTTAAATTGGTCAAATATTTTGCACCACCGCGTAAACTTTGAACCGGGTCGAGTCGATCAGTGACACCGACTTCTTTAGCCGTCGGTAAGGTCAGCATCATTAAACCGCGTACGCCGGTGCGCGATTTTGCCAGTGGGTTCCAGCCAGATTCCTGATAACTAATGGCTGCCAGTAATCGCCAATCCATATCAAACTCGTTGGCAATCGACTTAATATTATCGCGGTACAGCGGCAACTTGGCATCGATATTTTTTGCAAACTCATTGGCGGCAACCTGATTAATATGCACGGCCTGCCCGTAGTATTGCTCTTCAAGCTTGGCTAAAGTGCCATCGGATTTTATTTGTTCTAAAAAGCGATTGGCCGCGCGATGCAAATCAGATTGTTCTAGCGACTTTGGCATTGCCCATGCAAAGGATGCTTTTTCGCCAATACTAAAGGCTTTTTTCACTCGAGGAAAAAAGCCGCGATGTAACATAAATTCGGTTGAGTCCAGCAGGGTGTAATCAAACTCACCATCTTCAATCCGCCCTAACACATCGATATAGTCAACGTTATTTAATTCTCGCCATTGAATCTCTGGATGGGTCTTACGCATATTCTCTAACATTGCCGAGTGGCTACTATCGGCGACCACGACTATTTCAGAATCTATTAAATCAGCCGGACGGCGCGGTTTTTTATTGCCGACGCGATACACAACAACGGGCTGGCTCTCGAGATAGGGAACAGAAAATGTAAATCGATCAAGCCGTGCTGGCGTAGCGGTAAGTCCGGCTGAGGCTAAGTGCGCTTCTCTGCGCTCAAGTCGATTAAATAAATCGGCCAATGAATCGGTCGTGGTAATTGACAGCTCTTTACCCAAGTACTTGGCAAAACGATCGAGCAGAGCGTACTCAAAGCCGCTAGGGCCTTCATCGCTCTCAAAATAAGTGTTAGGACTGATACGGGTAATAACGTGTAGGTAATTGGATGGCGTCGGTGCTGGGCGCATTTGTTCTTTTGCCTGCCGAGCCGCTAACAGGCTGCTGTATTCAATGGTCGCGACCGTGGCCATTAAGGTAAAGCTAACACCAAATAATAAAATAGCCGCACGAACACGTCTTAGCGAACTAAGACGCCGGCGGATAATTTTATGACCCTGGTGTTTTAACAACGATTGTCTCCTGAGCTAAAACGGTAAACATGTGAGAAACGGCTAGCTTTGGCCTGGAGCGCTGCTTTTCAGCTCTCTAATGGCATTGTCTGATAACCCCTATCGCATAAGGAAAGGCTAAATGTTGCGGGATATTTACCCAGCGCAGTATCCGTCTTCACTAGAACTTAATACTAGGTCAGTCGGGTGTTGCGTGGCTAGCTTGTCGATCAAACTGTGATGTGATAACGACTGAGGGCTGATTCACCAGCATTGCTTATCTCGCTGAATTTGTTGAATATTTTGAATTTGGCAGAGATTCTGTGAAAGTGTGATTTTTCACACCTGTAATCTCCGGATTTCGCAGCTGAGCGAGCTTAGATTGGTTTCTTAGACTTTGGCTAACGCCTATAATGCCGAGCCTACAAAGGGTGAGTACAAGAGCATTTGAGTTTTTGCATTCCAGCGCTTTATATCAGCGGCTAGTGCAGCCACGCGCAAGGTTTCAAAACAGCTCGCAAAGCATTGCTCTAAACCATTATTGTATAGCAATGTTTCATAGCAATGCTCGGCCGCTAAAGTTTATCGTTAGATTGGCTTGGCAACCACAGAAGGTACGCAGCCCGATAAATCGTAATAAGCACTGTAACCGTAATTAGAAGAGGTTCTGCCCTGTCCACGCTAGAAGTACTATCCGGCCCACCGGCACTTTCTCCTTTCAGGCTAGCTCGTTTACAAGAGCAGCTTAATTTGGCTTTACACTCAAACCGTCTTGCTGTTGATGGGTCGTCGCAGCAGGCTGGTATTATTCTGAATTCCGTTGCCGCGGATTATCTGCATGTGGTCGAGCTTGAGTCAAAGCTTAATGATGATCAGCTTGCGGTGCTTAAGCAGCTGTTAGTCTATGGACCAGCCGAAACCGGCGCTGTCCCAACCGCTATTAGCGATGGCAGCAATACAATCCCCTTAGAGATCATTGTTGCACCCCGGGCGGGGACGATTTCTCCTTGGTCCAGTAAAGCGACGGATATTACCCATAATTGCGGCCTATCGATCATTAATCGAATCGAGCGCGCAACGGTTTATAAACTTGAGATTAGTTTACGCAACGCAGAGTTTGCCGCGAGCACTAAAGATAAAATTATCAGTTTGTTAGAACCGCTTCTGCATGACCGGATGGTTGAAAGTGTTTTTACTGATCAAGCCCAGTTGGCCGAGTTATTCCATCATGATGATCCTGCTCCGTTAAATCCGGTTGATATTTTGACAGGCGGGCGACAAGCACTTGCAAACGCTAATATTGAATTGGGTTTAGCTTTAGCGGATGACGAAATTGATTATCTGCTAGCTAGCTTTATCGAATTAAATAGAAACCCTAGTGATGTCGAGCTTATGATGTTTGCGCAAGCTAACTCCGAGCATTGTCGACATAAGATTTTTAATGCTAGCTGGACAATCGACGGTATTGAGCAGCAAGACTCATTATTCTCGATGATCAAAAACACTTACAAAGCCACTGATGGCCGCGGTGTACTTAGCGCTTATTCTGATAACGCCGCGGTATTAGAGGGTAATACTGGCAGCCGTTTCTTTCCTGGTTCTCAGGCCGCTGAAGATAATCGTTATGCCTATATCGAAGAGCCTATTCATTATTTGTTAAAAGTTGAGACGCATAATCACCCGACAGCGATTGCACCGTTTCCCGGAGCCTCTACTGGCTCAGGTGGTGAGATTCGTGACGAAGGTGCTACCGGTAGCGGCGCAAAACCCAAAGCGGGTTTAACCGGTTTTAGTGTATCCAATCTTAATATTCCGAACTTTCCGCAAGTGTGGGAACAGCCCTACGGCAAACCCAATCGCATTGTTTCAGCCTTGGATATTATGATCGATGGGCCATTAGGTGGCGCAGCTTTTAATAATGAATTTGGCCGACCGAATTTAACCGGTTATTTCCGCAGCTATGAGCAAGAGATAAACGGCGTTAATGGCACTGAAGTTCGCGGTTACCATAAGCCGATTATGATTGCTGGTGGTATTGGCAATGTCCGCAGTGAGCACGTTACTAAACAGGCGATTAAGCCTGGTGCAAAATTAATTGTCTTAGGTGGTCCAGCCATGTTAATTGGCTTGGGCGGTGGTGCTGCATCATCAATGGCTTCAGGACAAAGCAGCGAGTCTTTGGACTTTGCCTCTGTGCAACGCGACAACCCCGAAATGGAACATCGCTGCCAAGAAGTTATCGATCGCTGTTGGCAGCTAGGCCAGCAAAATCCGATCGCGTTTATTCACGATGTCGGTGCAGGTGGTTTATCTAATGCATTGCCTGAGTTGGTTAAAGATGGCGGTGTCGGTGGAGTCTTTTCACTGCGTGATATTCCTTGCGATGAAAAAGGTATGTCGCCCTTAGCGATTTGGTGTAACGAATCCCAAGAGCGTTATGTTATTGCCGTCAATGCCGATAACTTGGCACAGTTCGATGCTATCTGCCAACGTGAAAGAGCGCCTTACGCGGTTGTCGGTGAAGCGACCGACAAAGAGCACTTGGAATTAGACGATAGCCACTTTGGCAATAAACCGGTCGATTTACCCATGTCTGTGCTATTTGGCAAAGCGCCGAAGATGCACAGGGATGTAACAAGTATCGCTGCACCAGAAGATACTTTGGATTTTAATGGCGCAAGTTTGGAGCAAGCGTTAGATCGTCTTTTATCACTGCCAAGCATTGCCAGTAAAAGTTTTTTGATAACCATTGGTGATCGCAGTGTTGGCGGCATGGTTTATCGCGATCAAATGGTCGGCCCATGGCAAGTGCCGGTAGCCGATGCGGCAATCACATTGAATTCATTTAATGGCTATACCGGTGAAGCACTCGCTGTCGGTGAACGCACTCCGCTTGCGCTGATCGATGCCGCAGCATCGGCTCGTATTGCTGTTACCGAAGCCATCACCAATATTGCCTGCGCACCTATTGAACATATTAGTGAAATTAAGTTATCCGCCAATTGGATGGCAGCTGCCGGACACCAAGGCGAGGACGCTAGACTGTATGAAGCGGTTAAAGCCGTCGGTATGGAGTTATGCCCAGCACTAGGTATTGCCATTCCGGTGGGTAAAGATTCCATGTCGATGACAACGCATTGGACTGAAGAAGCTATAGCGGATGACGCCACAGCTGAAACTACGGTGAATAAGCAAGTTACCGCACCCATGTCATTAGTGATTACTGCTGCGGCCAGAATTAAAGATGTCCGTTTAAGTGTGACACCACAATTACAAGCGATGGATGAAGCTGACAGTTTATTATTAATTGATCTCTCGGCGGGGAAGCAGCGACTCGGTGGCAGTTCGCTAGCGCAAGTTTACAATCAATTAGGTAATGAAGCACCCGATTTGGATTCAGCAGAAACCTTGGCAGCTTTCTTTAGCGTCACGCAAGCCTTACTTAAAGAACAAAAAATTCTCGCCTACCACGATCGCTCGGATGGTGGCTTATTAATTACTGTGTTGGAAATGGCTTTTGCGGGTAAGCGCGGCATTGATATCGAAGTACCCAT
>CAJQQO010000242.1 GCA_905480475.1 uncultured Pseudomonadales bacterium
AGCAAGCTGGTCGATTAAATCTTACCTCGCTAGGTATGGATCGCGATGAGCTAAACCGCTTTAAAAATATATTACATAGACCGCACGGCATTGTATTGGTCACCGGGCCAACGGGTTCGGGTAAAACCACTTCGCTATATGCAGGTATTAGTGAGCTAAATGATGCATCGCGCAATATTCTTACCGTAGAAGATCCAATCGAATACAATCTTGAAGGCATTGGTCAAACGCAGGTCAACAATAAAGCCGATATGACGTTTGCTCGCGGATTGCGGGCAATGTTACGACAAGATCCCGACGTGGTAATGGTTGGTGAGATTCGTGATTCCGAAACCGCCGATATCGCGGTGCAAGCCAGTTTAACCGGTCACCTTGTATTAAGTACGCTGCACACCAATACCGCTATTGGTGCGGTAACCCGAATGTTTGATATGGGTGTTGAGCCATTTCTTTTGTCATCCAGTTTAGTGGGTGTAGTTGCCCAGCGTTTAATACGAGTGCTTTGCCCAGATTGCAAAGCGCCTTATACCCCGGATGATTCCGAGCGCAAATTATTAGGTTTGGATAAAGACGATGGCCATTCGATGTTTAGGCCGATGGGTTGCAAGCGCTGTAATAACAGTGGTTATCGTGGTCGACGCGGTATTTACGAGATAGTGCCAATCGACAGCGATCTACGTCGTATGATTCACGACAAAGCGTCTGAAGACGTGATGACCGAGCAGGCAAGAACAAAAGGTCGCAGTATTTTGGATGACGGAAAACAGAAAGTGCTGGCAGGCGTTACCTCGCTAGAAGAAATACTCCGCGTAACGCAAGAGGGTTAATCTGATGGCGGCATTTAGCTATACAGCCCTCGATGCGGCTGGCAAGCAAACGAAAGGTATTCTTGATGCCGATAGTGCGCGACAAGTAAGGCAGTTATTGCGCGAACAGTCCTTAATGCCTTTGGAAATTGAGCAGGCCGCACAATCTGAAATTAAACAAAGCAGTGCGTTCAGTTTTAGTCGACCTTCATTAAACGTCGCTGATTTATCCTTGATTACTCGGCAAATGGCGACATTAGTACAAGCAGGTATTCCATTAGAAGAAGCCTTAGGCACGGTTGCAAAACAATCAGAAAAAGCCAGAGTTAACGGCATACTTTTAGCGGTAAGAGCTAAGGTATTAGAGGGTTACACCTTGGCAGATGCCATGAGTGATTTTCCCAGCGTATTTAACGATCTTTACCGCTCCACCATTGCAGCGGGTGAGTCGGCAGGGCATCTTGATGCGGTAATGGATAAGTTGGCGGATTACACCGAAGCGTCGCAAGCCTCGCGACAAAAAGTGCAAATGGCGATGATTTATCCTGCCATATTGTTTTTGATGGCGATTGGTGTTGTCAGTTTGTTAATGGTTTTTGTGGTTCCCGATGTGGTTAAGGTGTTTAGTACGCAGGGACAGACACTTCCGGCTATTACCCGTGCGTTAATCGCCACTAGTGATTTTATTGTCAATAAGGGCTGGTTGTTAGTCATCGGCTTGGTCGCTTTGTTTTTTGTTATTCGTTCGGCGCTTGCAAAACCGGCAATAAAATTACGCTGGCATCGATTGATTCTGCGTTTACCCTTGATTGGTCGGTTATCCCGCGGCACGAATACCGCGCAGTTTGCCAGTACTTTAAGCATATTAACCGCCTCCGGCGTGCCGTTGGTTGAGTCGCTAAAGATTGCCGGTCAGGTATTAGCGAATCACTGGTTGCGACAACGTGTCAGTGAAGCCACTCAACAGGTACAAGAGGGAACCAGTCTTAATCGCGCCTTGTCTAAAGGTGGTTACTTTCCACCAATGATGCTGCATATGATTGCTAGTGGTGAGCAAAGTGGTGAGTTAGATCAGATGTTAGATCGCACCGCGACCGCGCAACAGCGCGATTTGGAATCACTGATTGGCGTTATGTTAGGGATATTGGAACCGGTTATGCTGCTCTTTATGGGTGTATGTGTGTTCGTTATAGTGGTGGCAATTTTATTACCCATCGTCAATTTAAACTCTGTCGTATAAATTTTTATTGATAGAGTTTAAGATTTTATTAATAGCGATTGTTTAGATCGTATCGATACACGGTATATTTACCGCATTAAAATAGCAGTATTAAACCTCAATTTAGATAGAAGGTATTATGAGTAAGTTAAATAGTTTTCAGCAAAATGAGTCAACCACATCGTCCTACACGCGATCGCAGCGGGGCTTCACCTTAATCGAAGTGTTAGTGGTTGTGGTTATTATGGGGATGTTGATCGGTTTAATCGGCCCCAACGTGCTTGGCCAAGTAGATAGAGCCAGAGTTACAACAGCTAAAGCCGATTTGGCAACCTTGGCGCAAGCCTTGGATATGTATAAGTTGGATAATCACTTTTATCCCACTACCGATCAAGGTTTAGAAGCCTTAGTCAGCAAACCACAAGCCTCACCAGTGCCTAAAAACTGGAATAGTCAGGGGTATTTAAAAGGCTCCGAGCTGCCACTAGATCCATGGGAAGGCGAATATATTTATTTAAGTCCGGGTGAAGATTCAAAACCCTATGAGTTAATGAGTATGGGAGCGGATGCGCGTCCGGGTGGTGATGAATACGCAGCCGATATCAGTGCATGGGATCGCTAGCCACAGGCGATTCTTTCTCTTCAATGTCGACTGCGATTCTACCGCCGTTAAATAGCGTACAGCCGTTAAATAATGACTTGGCGAGCGTAAGCGGTCGATGGTTTTTTTTGCGCGGCAGAA
>CAJQQO010000243.1 GCA_905480475.1 uncultured Pseudomonadales bacterium
TGGGAAAGATAGATTGTTTAAAAATAGATCCAGACTCCAGAGAATTGACCGACGGCAGACATTTTAGTTACGTTGTTAATCCTGGTTCTTTAGGGGAACAATTCGAGCGAATGCGAGAAAGAAGAGAACTCGAAACGCGGCGCTCTGACATGTCTAGTCATGTCGCGACACCTGTCATGCCAAGGCTAGACGCGTCTAGTGATGACATGTCACGTCATGTCAAACCACTGCGCTTACAAGAATCAAGCGAGGATTTTATTGAGATGACAGCAGCTGACAATGTTGAACCATTGTCGAAAGCTACTGCTGACAACTCAATTTTGCTTGAAGAGCTGAATAAGTTGCGCAACGAAAATGAAACACTAAAGGCAGGCGAATCGAAATTGATACGCGATAAAGAAATTGCAGAGGGGATCCGAAACAGTGTTGAGGTAATGGCCGCAAAAAATAATTCAGAATGGCGAGCTAACGTAGATGAACTGACATCGGCTCTAGCAGAATCGCAATACAAACTTGGAGGCGCTGAGGGCCAATTACGGGCCATTGGAGCCCCGAAGGAACGTGGATCAGAAACTAATTTAAGTGCTCCTAAAAAGGGAAGTCTCACAAAAATATTTAGACCGTTTTCGTGAAAACAGGCCAACTAGGAAACAATCCCACTCTATACCTTCTTATTGATTAATCTTGTTCGATAATACATTGGCATTTGACTTTGGCTTAAATGTGTTACAGAACCGCTGAAGCTAATTTTTATTCTGAGTCAATACGTTATAATTAATTTAATAAAAACTTATGGGCGCAGACATCGTTTTACATCCCGACAGTGATAATAATCATGGTGGTGGGTTCACAACAATACCGAACATAGTATTTAGAAACCCGACTATCAGTCCAGGAGCAAAAATAGTGTTTGCTCTTTGCCTCCGATATGAACGCGTGCTTATTTTCGACATTCGCCGACAGCTTGTTGCTGACATTGGTGAAAGCTTCGATCAAATTGCACATTATCTTAGCGAGTTGAGTGAATCGGGTTTACTTACCGTTTCATCAAAGCTGAGTGGGGAAGAGGTAATTTCAATAACGATTTAAATGGGTAACAAAAGAGATTTTAAAGGTGTATGGATTCCTAAAGAGATTTGGCTATCTCCTGGTTTATGCGCGGCTGAAAAAATGCTCTGGGCAGAAATAAACTCGCTAGACAATGATTTCGGTTGTGTGGTCAATAACGACCATTTTGTGAAAGTGTTAAACCTCTCTGATAGACAAGTTCAACGATATCTAAAACGTCTCAAGGAGATTGGGTTGATTGAGGTGGAAAACAATAAATTTAAGAATACTCGAAAGATTGTGATAATCGGGAAGTGGCGACGAACGCCTGACGAAACGCTTCAAACTATTGATTCTTGGAAGAAGGCGATTGTTGATAAATACAGAGCTGAATAAGACCCAACGACATAACTGTCGTAAGCTGGCGTCATATACTACCGTACGTTACGACAGATCTGTCGTTACTCTATAAGTATACATTTAGTATACAAAGAAGTGCCCAAGTACCCATGACCTGCACACCAGGGCAAAACAAAACAATGCTAACGTTTTCGGCAGCTATCGCTGGTGTTGATATAAGAAATAAAATCAACATTGAGCTCCTCAGAAGGGAGCACATTTAATACATCGCAACTATGGCTTCTATCGAAACTAAGACAGATCATACAGATACTATTTTCGATCAAGAATTTGAGGGTTTTTCGCAATAACTTCTTTCAAGCTATAGTCTGCGGATAACGACATAACAGCCAAAATCTGTAAAAATTAGCACCTCCGCTATCGAATTGAAAATATTGGATTTACGTACCTAATTAATTTTTCCACTACTTTCGCTCGAAGTTGATATTCGTCTTTTATTTTTCTTCCATACCATTGCAGCTTCACTATCGGAATTTTTCGAAGTCCAGCTTGTTGACGGTTTATCTACACCGAGCACCTACAGTCATACGAAGTCGAAATTTAAATAGTTATCGCCGTTTCGCGCCTTTACAGTTTCGAGCAGCATGTTACAACTAATGTAGTTCTTTAAATGGAGGAACACTTATGCTCGTTCGTGACTCTTGCGGTAAATATGTTACTACCTCGCCTGTTGAGCCAGAAGTCATCATTGATATTGCTTCAAAAATACTACTTTCACACTTACGTGAAACGGATACTTTAACTAACCCAGCTAAAACTAAACATTTTCTTCAATGCAAACTAGCTCCATTTGAAAGGGAGGTATTTGCAGTTCTGTTCTTGGATACAAAACACAGACTCATTAGCTATGACGAAGTGTTCTACGGAACTATTGACAGCGCTTCCGTTTGGCCTAGAGAAATTGTTAAGCTCGCTCTTCGCCATAATGCTGCTGCGGTTATATTTTCTCATAACCACCCTTCTGGTCACACTCATCCTAGTGCCGCAGACAATGTCCTTACGAAAAGGCTCGTAAAAGCTTGCGCACTAGTTGAAGTTCGTGTTCTTGATCACATCATCGTTGGTAGTTCCTCTACCACATCCATGGCCGAACTAGGCTTGATTTAAACCGCTTCCAGCGGTTTTCTTTTGCTCGCCATGCTGTCCGTTTACCGGAGCTTTCTTGGGCTATAAAGTCGCCTGTGCTATCGGAGGATAAGCTTATGACTAGATATACATTCAATCAATCTGGTGGAGTCATTTACGCGAAGATCGCAGGTGCTGCTAGTAAAGCGTCAAAGGAACGCCAAGCTAATAAAGCACTGAAGGTCGCTCAGCGTAAAAAGCTCGCCAAAAAGTTAAACCCTAAGATGGACTGGATTCAGGACTCCTTTCAAGACACCGTTTTTGGTGGCGTACCATCTGGCGAAAAAAGAGTAGCAAGACAAGGTAGGACCCTCTCGGCTGAATATCGCAAAAAATCACGCGGTCGCAGCATCAACAAGCCAAAACCTAAACGGAGACGCTAATGGCTAAACGTACCGACAAATCTTTAACACCACAAATATTGATAGGTGAATCAATCATCGCGAACCCTGATCAATTCCCATACTCTGCTCAACCGATGACTAACGGTAAGTGGTCTATTTATAGTTACTATGAGATCGTTGCCAACCGAGTAAAGAATGACTTAACGCAGCAGGAGGCAGAAACGCTGATTAATAATTGGAATAAAATGTTTTGGGGTGGCGCGCAAGAAGGCGCATCAACTGCGATCTATGTAAAACACGATTAAACGTCTAAACGTTTCACCTTAGCGCCATTTGGATAAATCCTTTGGCGCTTTTTTATGCCTTGCAGGTTTATAAATTCGGGTTAATCATCCCGAGTAATATAGGAACCACCGTTCGATGAATAAACGCCGATAACGTTTTAGCACCTGCGGGTAAAGCATGGCAAAAGCACTTCATTTTAGAGGGGATGACCGAGAACATTACGAGAACAATGTTTGGCTGAATTGACGTAAGTCATTGATTTATATGGCGGACCGGACGGGACTCGAACCCGCGACCTCCGGCGTGACAGGCCGGCATTCTAACCAGCTGAACTACCGGTCCGTATGTCGTAATAAGTGTCAATCACACTTGAGATATGGTGGGTGGTACAGGGATCGAACCTGTGACCCTCGCCTTGTAAGGGCGATGCTCTCCCAGCTGAGCTAACCACCCGTTTGAGAGCCGCGCATTCTACCGAAAAACCCCATGTTGTCAAACGTTTATGCCCCGTTATCCTCTTAATTTCACAGATCTTTTAGTTTTGACCCATCAGGCTACCCTAAACCCCCTTTACCCGCCCAAGATTTACCCTCCAACGTCTTTACGCTGGTCGATAACAGCCGATAACGGTATATTGCACTAATGCCCAAAACCTTTCCCTTTATCGCTTCTCTGCCACACCATAAGCTGTTTGGCTCCCGACCGCTGGGCTTGAGCCGCATCAAGGCCATGTGCTATCGATTAAATCACTGTCTATACCTTATTGGGATACTGCTTTGTAGTTCAGCACAGGCTGCTGCGCCCTCTTCCACAGGCTTACATTTAGGATTAACCGAGAACTTTACTTCCCTGTCGATTATCTGGCTGATCGTGATTATCGTTATCGCAATCACCGCGCAAATTTTTACCTTGGGACGAGTAAGATCGCTGCGCCGCTCCGTTCATCAAACTCACCGAGAGCTGGAGATAAAAGTTAATCAGCGAACCCAAAAGCTGCGGGAGATTAATAAGCGCCTTTATGATGTGATTAATCAGCACGAGGCAACACGCTTGCAACTCGTTGAGAGCGAGGCATATTCGGAAAGTATTTTGGAATCCATGCCATCGGTAGTGATTGGTGTTGATACCGAGCTGTTTGTGACCCGCTGGAACCGCGCCGCCGAGCACTTAACAGGCATTAGCCACTCTAATGCTATTGGTCGCTTATTAATGCATTGCTACCCTGAGCTGCCGTTTGAGACCGATATTATTAACAACGCCATCGCCGAACGCCGCGTGCGCAGCATTGATGCGATTCAAATTCCCCGCGACCATAAACATCAATACGTTTCAGTGGTGGTATACCCGCTTACGTCCGGCGCAATGACCGGTGCGGTTATTCGTATCGACAATATTACCAAGCGTGTTAAATTGGAAAATATGCTAGTTCAAGATGAAAAACTGTTATCTATGGGAAGGATGGCCGCCGGGCTGGCGCATGAAATTAATAATCCTTTAGCGGCAATTATTCAGGGCAGCCAAACAGTTGAGCGCCGCTTACTGGACTCTATTGACGCGAACAAAGAACAAGCCGAAAAGTCTGGCGTCAGGCTTGAAGCGATTCATAATTACGCTATTGACCGGCAGATCGACCAATTACTTGCCAATATTAAATCAGCCGGTGAGCGCGCTTCAGAGATCGTTAAAACCATGCTGGATTTTTCTTACTCAAGCCAACTGGAACATAAACCCTTTGATATTATGGCGATGGTAAAAAATAGTATTACCATCGCAGAACAGGATTTTCCGAGCAGTATCCGCTCTTGTTTGCAGCTAGACATTAACATTCAGAATAAGCAAAGTAAGAAACCAGCAAAATCAATTATGGCGCTTGGTTCGGTTAATGAAATACAACAGGTGGTCATTAACTTATTGCGCAACGCTGCCCAAGCGGTCGCCTTACTGTATGACAACTATCTATACGAAAACGAACTATTAAGGCTTAACGAGAATAAGCTTGATGATAATGACGCCAGCCCTTTTAAACCCTGTATAAGCATTGCCACCAAAGTGACCAAATCCTTGGCATTGATAGAGATTAGCGACAACGGCTCGGGCATTCCTGCAGAATTACAAAGCCAAATATTTGAGCCGTTTTTTACCACCAAGGAAATTGGCAGCGGCACTGGGCTAGGACTGGCGGTAAGTTACTTTATAATGACCGAGCATCATCGCGGGTCATTGGAGTTAATCCCATCGGTTGATACTGGCGATCAAAACGACGATCACGCTAATAACGAAGCCAAGACCACCTTTAGAATCAGTTTACCGCTGGCAGAAATCGATAGCACCGAACCGGAAATCTCTACATTAAGCACAGGCAAATATTAAAATAATGGATATCTATAAAGACTTTACTATTGAAGCGGCACACTTGCTTCCTAACGTCCCCGCTGGCCATAAATGCAGTCGGCTTCATGGCCATTCTTTCCGCATTCGAGTTTATGTCAGCGGCGATGCACCTGAGCCACAGGGCTGGGTTATGGATTTTGCCGACCTTAAAAGCGCTTTTGCGCCTATTTATGAGCAGATCGACCATCATTACCTTAATGATATAGCCGGACTGGAAAACCCTACCAGCGAGAATCTGGCGCTCTGGATCTGGAATCAACTCAAACCCAGCCTGCCACTATTATCAGCGATAGAAATTAAGGAAACCTGTACCTCTGGCTGTATTTATCGGGGCTAATCGCCGGCTCTTATCAGCGGTGATGCTTAAATAGCGATCACTGCTAATTAAACATGGATAAACCATCTATAAATTTTGTTTAAGTTAATAAAAAAGCTTGACGAAAAACCCGGACTGTGAAATTTATTCACAGCTGTTGAATCTGCCGCGTAAACGTACAAGTTAGCATAGAGTATTAATATCTTTTCTCGAAAAAATATCTTATCTCTTTGTTTTATATAGATTAATAATAAAATAACACCCCGCTGTACAAATTTTATCTAGCACCCTCTGCTCTGTAATAGTCGCTACCAAAGCACTTTATCCAACAAGTTATCCACATATTCTGTGCATATCTTAAGCCCCCTTTTCTTCGGCAACTTTCTGCCCAATATTTGTCTGCAATCAGTCCAAATTGCTGATTTAATACTTGTCGTAACCGCCTTATATCAGCGCAAAAACGCGTGCAACCTCTATACAACAATGCACATGCAAATTAACGCCTAAAAAGCTGGTGAATGGTATAAATCCGCGACATTGATGGCTGTCTATAGGTGATTTGGCGACGATTTGGGTTATGCTTAATAAAAGCTAATTCGTTGATTTAAAGTCGTTTTATTAGGTTTTACATCAGTGCTTGTACGCCACTAATGAAATATGTCAGACTGCGTTGATAGATCGCTTTTAATACTACTCGATTGGCACAGTAAACCTAACATTTACGCTTAGCTTGTTACTCTTAAAATAAACACGCAATCAAGTAAAATAAACCCTCAATCAAGATGGCTTTAATTGTATGAACAACTCGTTTAATCGCTACTCCAAAAAATCGCGTCAATTAAAACGCATTGAAAAAGCGATGGAGAACGCCGAAAGTTATGACGAGTGGAAAATACTAGCCCTCGAACATGATGAGCTTTCCGGTGCTGAAGAGTGGAAACAGGCCGACCCTTCTAGTTTGTACGATTACAATAATATCCGCACCCGCTTGGAAAAACTGCGCAGCTTAAAAGCCAGCAAAAATGATCGTGGTTTACTGTTTGCGCTTAACGAAGGCATCCATGGCAATATGGGCGGCATGGGCAAACCGGTTTTGTACGGTCGCGCCAAGCTTGGCACCAAAAAATTAATTGCCGACTATGTGCAAGAAATCAGCTCCGCTTTAAGCTATTTTTCTCCCAAACGCTTTAAAGGTATTCCCTTTAAAGAGCGCCAAGACTTTTTTATGCGAGCAAGCCATTGTTATGGACGCTCGGCATTAATGTTAAGCGGTGGCGGTGCACTAGGGCATTTTCATCTCGGTGTGATTAAGGTTCTGCTACAACAAGATTTATTACCAACGGTTATTTCTGGCTCTAGCGCTGGCGCATTTGTTGCGGCAATGGTTGGAACCCATACCAAAGAAGACTTATTAGGCAAGTTTGCCGACGGTTCATTGCAAAAGAAAATCTCTGCCGGTGCCGGTAAATTTAAATTGCACTTAACCCGCGGTGAATTAGAAGGTTTGGACGAAGTCGAAAAAGGTATTAACCGTGTAATACCCAATATGACCTTTCAAGAGGCTTATGAGTTAACCGGGCGGGCCATTAACATTTCCATATCCGGCGCCGAACCGCAGCAAACGTCACGCTTATTAAATGCAATCACCTCTCCCAATGTATTAATTCGCTCAGCAGTTATGGCTTCATGCGCAATACCAGGCGTATTTCCACCGGTAGTATTAAAAGCCAAAAACGATGCCGGAAGAACTCAATCCTACTTACCGTCGAGACGTTGGATCGATGGCTCATTCTCGCAAGATTTACCGGCCAAACGATTAACCCGCTTATATGGTGTTAACCATTTTATTGTGAGTCAGGTTAATCCAGCAGTATTAGCTATTGTCAGCGACCCGAAATTAAAATCCGGTGTCGGCGGCGCGTTGATACAAACCGGAATGTCTTTTTCCAAATCTTGGTTACGCGGCTCATTGAATCTGGTCCAGCGTCATGTGCCGCTTAGCCCTAAAATGGGTATGACACTATCAACCGTTCACGCATTGATTGACCAAGAGTACACTGGCGATATCAATATTTTCCCTAACTTCCGCCACTTTAATCCTAAAAAATTAATTAGCGCGATTAGCGAAGAAGAAATTATTCATTTTATTTCAGAGGGCGAGCGTTCAACCTGGCCTAAGGTTGAGTCGATAAGAATAAATACCTTGATCGGGCGAACCTTGGACGACATCCTTGCAAAGCTCGATAGAAGGACCGGCGGCAAGTCCACCGGAAGTAATAAAAACGAACCCAGTATTGATTTCTTAGCAACGCTAGATAATAAAAACGCTGCCTAGTAGTTTTCTACCAGGATTCTTATCTAGAGTTTTTAGCTAGCAGCTACAAAGAAAATCATTTATTCCTTTGTAGCAAAAAATATTATTTATAGATATTAGTCACTCGACTTGCGAAAGGGGCAGCGTTAATTAGCTGCCACTCCATTCACTAAAAAACGCATTACTTCTTAGTTTAGCCAAGGGTTTTGCCGTGCCATTTATCGAACCCAAATAAATAATTCCGACGATTTTTTCGTTGGCTGCCAGCCCCATACTATCCATAAAGGTACGACTAAACGATACCGAGCCGGTTCGCCAGATTCCCGCATAACCTAAAGCATGTGCCGCTACTAACATTTGCGCTACCGCCGAACCGGCCGATAATAGCTGCTCTATTTCCGGCACCTTAGGGTGGATTTGAATTTTGGCTACTGCGATAAGTATAAGTGGCGCACGCAACGGCGCATTTAATAGCTTGTTATAAATTGCATCTTCAAGTTCAGGTTTGTCTTTTAAAGAGGCTGCCGCCATCTTTTCACCTAAGGCTTTGCGTGCCTCACCTTCAACCGTTAAAAACCGCCACGGTCGTAGTCGCGCGTGATCAGGCGCAGTTAGTGCGGCTTGAAATATCAGTTCGCGATCTGCTGCGCTTGGCGCAGGCTCTATAAGCTTCGCTGCTGAGTTACGAGTATGCAGCGCGGTCATTGCATCCATAGTTTAAAACACTCTTTTAAATCGCTAAGTAACAGCGCTCGGCTGATCAACAGGCTAAGAAGTAGGATCTATTCTAACCATTCTTTATAGTCAGAATGAAGATTTAAATTGATTGCTTGATCATAACCGGGAATAGTAATTTGCTGATCGGTAAAAGTAAGATCCGCACCTTCTAATACATTATGATTAAAACGGTAAACCGGCTTTGCCTCCCCGCGCAACATCGCCTGATCATAATCGTCAGCCATTGCCTGCACACGCTCTGCCTTAGCATGATAGTTGTTCCAAGCAGATTTCTTATGCTTGTTAGCGAGTATTTTTTCAGTGATGTGCGGCGCAATCATAGTGGCCGTGGCGTTATTGCCGCCAAAACCCTTGGCGTTAATAATTGAAACGTCCATGCTTCTGGCACCGATATCTTTGTGCTTAGCACTAATATCAAGGTGGCTGCACATAACATCGTCTGCAGGGCCGCTTATCGAGGTAATACCCGGTAAAATACCGTCTTCCCAAACGCCTAAACTAGCAATCAGCTGGTCGGCACCTGCGACACCAATGGAATGACCTAAAAAGCTTTTTACTGCGACTACTGGCCAGTTTTCCATACCAAAAACCTGGGCTGCACGATTCAGTATATCGGATTCAGTGACACGATTTTGCGGCGTACCCGTGCCGTGAGCCTGCACAAAACTGCGCTTCTGTACCGCCTCTTCACCCAACAAAGCCCGTGCACTGGCTATGGCTTTGGCAACGGTTAAATAATTACCGACA
>CAJQQO010000244.1 GCA_905480475.1 uncultured Pseudomonadales bacterium
CGTAACCAGCAGCTTATCGCGTATTTACCGCCGCCATAAGCGAGCTGGCCGTCGCCAATTTCATCCAGTTTGGCAGAGCTTGCCGCTTCGTCACCGGCAATCATCAAATCGACTACGGCTTGGTCATAGCCCATAGGTGCGGAGTTAGATGAGATCATCACAATCGCGCCTTTCTTCTTAGCGACTAAGCCTCTTACGCCTTCAGTCACCGCGAGTGCGCCAAACATATTAATTTTGGCTACCAGTGAGGCCGGTGAAACATGGGGGCCAACGCCTGCGCAGGGGATAAATCCATCAAGCCCGTCGGGAGCAGCAGCGGCAATACCGTCGATTGCGGCTTGGCGACCTTCGGTTGTAGAGAGGTCGGCGATAATATCGGCATCTTTAATATCGACCACCACAACCTGATTACCCTGTGCGATTAATTGTTGTTTTATCGCATTGCCGATTCCGGTTGCGCCACCGGTCATTGCATAAAGACCCATTGAATTACCTCGTGATTTGCTTAATTGCTATTAGTATTGACTGATATAAGTGATTGTCGTGTATCATTATTCTGCCGTGTAGCACGGCATAGTAGGGGCGCATTGTAGCGAGTTTGTCTGCCAATGTGTTTTACCGCTGGTTCATTTTTAGCGAGTTCTGGCGTTTTATCGGCAAAATACCCTGCTTATTTGTAAGCATGTAGGGGTGTTAGGAAAGGATGGTTGGAAAAAGAAGGCTGGGCAAGGGTAACAAACGATATTACTGCGACAAGCTATCAGCTGAGCGTAAATAAAGCCGTACGCAGCTAGTAGGCAATTAAGCAGCTAGGCATGATGAAACACCGTGCAATATGTAAAACAAAGCTAAGGCGATAAATGGATAAAAAGCCTAAATTCAAACTTGATGGGGATACCGCATGAATATTTTAAATTTAATCTTGGCCATTTTTCTACCACCAGTCGGCGCGTTTTTACAAGTTGGCCTGACCAAGCACTTCTTTATTAATATTATATTGACCTTGCTCGGTGGTGTGCCCGGAATTGTCCATGCCGTTTGGTTGGTGGTTACTGAAAAAACTTCCTAACTTTTTTATTTAAGTAAAAGCGTTTGGCTTGAAGATTGATTAACTTGAAAAGTTTATTGTCGACGCTCTAGCGCCGATTTTCTAAATTCTTTTTCTTCAAGCCCAATACGAAATTGCTGGTCGCTCCATTTTAATACAGTGGTAGCGCCTGTGGTTTCGTTGCGCATGCTTAGTTCATCAGGTCGCCAGTATTTGTCTAAGTAAAGTTGATAGGCTTTAACTTCCAGCGTTTTACTTAGCTTACCCGTGCGCTTGCTATAAAACTCCGACTTCCAACTACGCAATTCCACTTGATCAATATAGCTAATACTTTTTTCGTAACCGCTGTAGCGATCTTTGGAGCGGGTTTCGATAATATGACAAGCTTGTAGCGGTTCGCCACATTCCGTCTCACCTAAATACTGATAAGTATTTTTATCTAAGGAGAATCCTGCCATATCCTCAAAGGTAAACTCGCTACCCATAAAGCGGCCGGTTTGTCTTTTGGAACTAATACGTTTAACGCGATTTTGTGAGGGTAAATAAATCCATTGATGATCGGGATCTAATGGATAGCTATGGGTAAGAAAAACCGTGCCGTTAACATCTAACGGCTTATAAAAAAACAATAAACTTTTATCGCGACCATCATCTCCTTCCATGGTTTGGGTTTTTACTTCACGAATAACTTCTCTGCCGTCAGAGCGGCGAATAATCATTTGCATTTTTGCAGTGGTATCTGTCCAGCCCAGGTCGCGCTTATCGGCTTCGGTCATTAGGGCATAGGCTTTAGGGTCGCTTTGTGGTGCTTCAACGGTTTTTTTATCGTCCGCTTTTACATGGCTACTGCTTAGCACAGAGCAAAGCAGTAAAAAACTGACACCGCGATTGCAAGACGAGAAGATATTATTGCTTTGTTTCATAGCTATACTCTTTAATAAATCGTGCTCTGTTAAAATAAGCAGCCGTTAAAAATAATGGGTATACGATAATGAGATATAGTCATCGTCGTGAAGTTCAAAAAAATCGCTATCATTGGCGCGGCTTAATGCGTCACCGGCAGCGTCAAATAGACGCGCGGTTAAATCCAATCGACCACTATCACTGGTTCGGCGACTAAATTCAATAAAGCTTAAGTACTCTTCATGATTGAGATCGGCAATGCTGCCAAATAGTAATTCGGTACTTTGAATATCGTTTAAGCCGAGCCTTACACCGATAAATAAGTCGTTGGCAAAAATATCATCGCGACGTTGATCCCATAAGTACTCCGCCAATATTCCTAAGTCATAACCGGTTTCGCCAAGTCCGGACCAAGTAAATTCAAAACCGGCAGCGGCTGATTCGTAACGTGAAAAATCGTTTTGCGCAGCACGGGCTTGCAGACTATTGGGCAAATCAAATCCGGCTCGTGATATGCCTTCAAACTTCCACAGCCAATCACCGGCTGCGTATTGCACCTCAAGTCCGCTTTGTTCAATCACGGGATAGTAGGGTGTTAAAGTATTTTGATCAGCGGCATTGTTTACGGAAAAGGAGTCAATTAAAAATAATGGCTCGCGAGAAGTACCAGAGAAATGGCTAATTGCTACTTCCCAGTTACCGAGTAACAGAGTTGTGCGTATCGCCGCATCAGTGCGTAATTCTTCAGCGCCGGATTCATAAATAACATTGTCAGGTGTAAATGCCAGCGAGCTTCTTAATCGTGCGTCTTTGCCCGGGAAAATGCGTTCGCGAAAAACCGGCAAGGCAAATAATTCAACATTTGCCCATTCGCCACTCCAAACCAAATTAATCATTGACTGGCCAAGTTTATCTTCGCCATCAACGTCGCCGGTTAAATCAGTCTGATTAATAATATCCACCAAGTGAATGGATTCAGTGGTGCGCCAGCTAACCACGCGAATACCGCTGCGCAGTTCCCAGTTATTATTAATATGCGTCCAGCTAAGCGATTGCAAATCGAAACGCGAGCGCTCAGGATCCTGACTGTTATAACGAATAAACGGTACAAGGGTAATATTGTTTTTAAGTCGGCCCTTGGCATCTAACCAGCTTGCAGAATAACGTCCCTGCCAGCTAAGTGAGGCGTCCTGATTATGATCAACATAATTAGACGGCATAGTAAATTGTCGAAACTCTGCGGTCATTTCCTGACGAATTTCTATTTCAGGCGATGCGTTTTTTGACTCGCTCTGCGTATTAGCAAGGCCATA
>CAJQQO010000245.1 GCA_905480475.1 uncultured Pseudomonadales bacterium
GATTTTTAGTTTTCAATTCAAGATTATTGTTAGTTTCAATACCATTTTTTAGTTCGACTTTATAATCCAAGCCATATCTACTGCATCAAATGGATATCCAGCCTTCGCAAACTACGGATAAACAAGCTAGGCACATGTTGCAAAGTATTACTCTCTGCCATCCGCAAATTTTTGCTACGCTGCAAAATTGTTTCTATTGCTATACGTGCTTCAGCGCGCGACAACGCCGCCCCAATACAATGATGAATCCCATAACCAAACGACAAATGGGACTTTGGCTTTTCGCGATGCAAATCAATTTTTTCGGCCGAATCAAATTGCTGCTCATCCCTACCCGCCGACGACCATAACAACATTAATCGATCACCGGCCTTTAAATCGACACCCGCTAATTGAGTATCCTGTTTTACCACTCTAAAATGGCCGTGAAACGGCGCTTCAACTCTAAGTACTTCTTCAATAAAATTTGCAATTTTATCCGGTGATGCTCGCAAGCTTGCTTGTAGATCTGGATCTTGTAACAACAACATCATTGCACTGCCTAACAAGCTCGCGGTTGTTTCATTGCCGGCCGATAGCAACTGCACTAGCATGGAGACAACTTCATCACGACCAAATTGCTCGGCATCAATTTTAGATTCGCGAATCAAATCACCCAATAAATTATTGCCGGGATTATCGTAAGCTTGATCATAACTTTCGGCAAGATAGCCAATCATTTTATTGATTTGCTCCCCATGTTCAATGAGTTGCTCGCTCGTATTAATACCGCTAAGCAAAGCGACCGAAGCATCAGACCAGCGTTTAAGCTTGGGAATATCCGCATTTGGCAAACCGAGTAATTCAACAATAATAATTAGCGGTAGCGGCGCAGCAAAATGCTCTACCCAATTAACCGGCGTATCGCCCGTGTTACACTGCTGTTGTAAATCATCAACTAACTTATCACACAGCGTTTGAATACTGGCCTCCATACTTGCTATACGCCGCATGGTTAAAGCACGATTAGCCACTCGCCGTTGACGGGTATGATTTGGTGGATCCGCAATCGCTAGTACGTCGGTTGCCTGAGCTTTGCGAGCATCACCCCTGCCGCCTGACAAAGTCATCATCTGCGGCTGATCACTAGCTTTAGCCCCGCTAAGCATCACCGCAACCAAGTTAGAGGAAAAAGTATCGGTATCCATAACCGCTTGTATAACATCCTTATAACGACTCACCAAATAGTACGCGCCATTAGGTAACAAATAAATCGGTGCCTGCTCACGCAGTTGCTTAAAAAACTCCCAAGGACTTTCTATCACCTCTGAATCAAAGGGGTTTAGCTCAGCAACGGTTGTACTCATTTATACGGTTTCCCTATTCTTAGCGACAGCGAGTTTCACAACAATTCATTTCACGACCACTGACAAATATTTTTTTAGCTGCTTCGTGGCTGCAAGCCTTTTTGCTCAAGACGCCATAGCAGTTGGTCGATTTTATCTTGTCCAAAAAACGGTTCACCATCAAACAACATCGTTGGCACACCCCAGTGATGTTGCTCCAGTGCGGCATTGTTAGCCGCGAGTAACTCTGGCCATTGTGCTTGATGGTTATCAATCCATTGTTGCAACTCGCTCAAATCAAGACCGGTCTTTTGTGTCGCTTGCGCCAAATGCTCACCGCTATCCCATCCATCAATACTGCCATCCCAGACCATCGCCGATATCGATTGAGCAAAAGCTAATCCATGCCCGGCTTGCTGAGCCGCGATACCTAAGGGGTTAAGTTGCAAAACCAAATGCTGCTGACTATCGGCTGGTAAACTCTGATCAATAGGATCGGGCCGTGGTAGTGCAATAGGAATATCAAAATACTCGGAGCTGCGAATTAGGTCGGTTAAAAGATACGGCTTCCATTTCTCATGCGCACGCTCAAAAAAATCCGGGATACGAATATAAATCGGATCAACCACCCGCAAATGGATATCAACTGCATACGCTTGCTGAATGGGCAATAATTTTGCCGCTGCAAAATAGGACCATGGGCTGCGAAAGGAGAAGAATAAATCGACCTCAAGAGCTTTCATTGCTAAATACTCAAATAATTATTAATAACGCTTAGTTGCAAACGCCTCCTAGAAAGCCATCATCAGGCTTAATAGCTGCGGTTGCAATTACTGAAAGTTTACGCCGAAAAGCTTGCTGTCCAGCGGCTAATCAGACAAATACCGTAAGCTATTCACAGTCTTTACCCTGCTTATTGGATTGTATTTGCACTGGGTATTCTTTAGACTGCGCGCCCTGCTGAAGCTCTCGCTCGTCGAACCATCGGTTCCAGCCGCTGTAGCAGTGATGCGTGCTGTTTATGGCTTGCATAGTCTGCAGAAGCCGCCAATATCATCAGCCGCTTGATCTATCGACTAAGAATACGATTGATCTAACGATTTGTCTTAACCTCAAAGTACATATGCCGCATAAGCCATTGTCCTTTGCGTCCAAACGTTGACGTATAGGCTGTAGCGCCCTTTCCCTGTCAGAGCGCACTTTATATTTAAAATAATCCAATGAGTAAACGTAAGTATGTTTGAGTTCCACCCCAGTCGTGCCGCCACTATCAAAAATGATTTACTGTCCGGTTTAACCGTTGCCTTAGCGCTGGTTCCCGAAGCGGTGGCCTTTGCCTTTGTTGCTGGCGTAGAACCCCTGGTTGGTCTCTACTCGGCGTTTTTGGTGGGTTTAATCACCGCCTGTATCGGCGGTCGTCCGGGTATGATTTCCGGCGCTACCGGTGCACTCGCTGTGGTAATGGTTGCGCTGGTCGCCGATCACGGCGTCGAATATCTGTTTGCCACGGTTGTGCTAATGGGGATATTACAAATTAGTGCTGGTGTAATGAAGCTCGGCAAATTTATCCGCATGGTTCCGCATCCGGTTATGTTAGGTTTTGTTAACGGTCTTGCGATTGTGATTTTTCTCGCCCAGCTCAGTCAATTTGGTGAAGCGGGACAGCCCGGCTGGCTCGACGGCACGTTTATGGAAGGCAGTATTATTGACGTAGCATGGTTACACGGCGAGCAACTGTATATGTTACTAGGCTTGGTTCTCTTAACCATGCTAATTATTCATTACTTACCCCGCTTCACTAAAGCCTTACCCTCCTCTTTGGTTGCGATTGCTGTTGTCACATTATTGGTACTCGGTCTTGATTTAAATACTCGTGTAGTGGGTGATGTAGCATCGATCAAAGGCGGCTTACCGAGCATTCATATTCCTATGGTGCCACTCAATTTTGAAACGCTTGCGATTATATTTCCCTACGCAGTCATTCTAGCCGCTATCGGTTTAATTGAATCTTTATTAACCTTGCGTCTGGTTGATGAGATTACAGAATCTCGCGGCCGCGGCAACAAGGAATGTATTGGCCAAGGTGTTGCCAATACCGTTACCGGTTTTTTTGGTGGTATGGGTGGTTGCGCGATGATCGGTCAGAGTATGATTAATGTGAACTCTGGTGGACGCGGTCGTTTATCCGGCATTACTGCAGCAATGAGTTTATTACTATTTATCTTAGTTGCTTCACCACTAATCGAAAGAATTCCACTAGCGGCACTTATAGGTGTAATGTTTATTGTGGTGATCGGCACTTTTGAATGGAGTAGTTTTAGAATTATTCGCAAAGTACCGCGCAGTGATGCACTGATATTAATTTTAGTTTCTGCGGTTACGGTAGCAACCGATTTAGCGATTGCCGTTATTGTTGGCGTTATTGTATCGGCACTGGTATTTGCATGGGAGCATGCCAAGCGAATTCGTATTGAATCGCGCGAGGATCATCGTGGTTCTACTGTGTATGCCGTTATAGGGCCTTTGTTTTTTGGTTCGGTCACTTCGTTTTTGGAACAGTTTGATACCGAGAATGACAATGATGATATCGTAATTGATTTTGCACGCTCTAGAGTGGCTGATCATTCTGGGCTGGAGGCAATTGATACTTTGGCGGATCGTTATTTAAATGCAGGTAAGACTTTGCATTTAGTGCATCTGAGTGCTGAGTGTGTGCAGTTGCTACATAAGGCTGGGAATTTAGTTGAGGTTAATGTTATTGAAGATCCGAAGTATTTTGTTGCCGAAGATAGTCTAGCGTAGAGGTTTTAAGCTTGTCGGGGATCCCCGACATTTTTGTATTTTTTATCGCACGCCTCTACAAGTCGCAGCTATAAAAAATAGGCCCTATCGAATTACGGATGAGTGCTGTAAAACGCAGCCGCAGGGCTAAGTTTTACTTCTCTTAAAAAATAAAAAGCGCTTCTGAACTTGTTTGTTGCAGCCACTTAGCTTCTTGCTAAAATTTCCTACCCAATTCTCTGAGAGACGTGATACTCCAGCCCGGAACCCTGTTTCGCTCGTGATCAAACTGCGTGCTCAGTTTGCGGCGCGCATTTGAAGTTTATGGAGAGGACCTGCTTTTTTTGCTGTTGGAAAAAGTCGGTCGCTGTCGGGCGACTCCCGACAATCTTTTGAACTAGACCACAATAAAAATCAATTGGCCGATATCTGAGTCACACCGGCTCTCTGGCAGTTCGATTCTTTATTTATTTTTTGATATGGCTGGCATCAGAGATCGGAATCAATTATTTGAGTTGGCGCTAGGGATAAAGATCAACTTTAAAACCCTCGGCGGTGGACCGACCGCCAGTAACTTTTTTGCTGCAGCACAAAAAAGTCACCAAAAAACGCCGCAAACTGAGCATGCAGTTTAATCACGAGCGAAACTGCATACTCAATCTTTCTATCGCGTCTCTCAGAGGGTTGGGCAGGACCGTCAGCAAGAAGCTAGATGGCTTCAACGAACAAGTTCAGAAAGCGTTTTTTT
>CAJQQO010000246.1 GCA_905480475.1 uncultured Pseudomonadales bacterium
TGTCACAGCAGCTCGATCCGTATTATATGGCACCACTATGGCCTGATAGTATTTCGCTTGCAGCATTACAGGCTAGCTTGTTATTACACAGCGGTCGATACAGTGAAGCCGACTTTGCCAATGTGGTGGTTGAAAGTCGCCGCAAAGCAAAGTCCAATGATAATGCGCAGTTGGCGGGTGACTACAAGGCCAATGATTTATTAACCGCGCCTTATATCGCATCGCCGTTACGGCAGCATGATTGTTGCCCGATTACCGACGGTGCATCGGTATTAATTATTACTGAAAAATCCATGATTCCTGAATCGGTATCTTCGGATAAAAATAAAAGACCGGTAATGATTCGTGGAATGGATCATCGTATGGAAGCTCATCAATTAGGTTTAAGAAAGCTTGATGATTCGGTTTCATCAACGCAAGCCTTAGCGCAAGTGACTGCGCAATCGGGTATTAGAGTTGATCAATACGATATTGCTGAGCTGTACGCAGCCTTTAGTCCGCAAACCTTAATTTTAAAAGATGCCCTAGGTTTGAGTGATAGTGTTGATATAAACCCCTCAGGTGGACCGTTAGCTGGACATATTATGATGAGTGCAGGTTTAGATCGTTTTGGTATGGCGTATCGTGCATTGCAAGATGGAGGAGCTAGTGGAGGCAATAGTGCGACTAAAGCCTTATGCCACGCAACGTCCGGCCCCTGTTTGCAGCACAATTTAATTGCTGCGCTGGAGGTTTGTTGATATGTCAAATAATCATGTAGCTATTACTGGCGTAGGCCAGACCGAACGTTACCGAACCAAATTAACTTGCTCAATGGCAGGCTTGGTTCGCGAAGCGGCACTAAATGCATTGGCTGATGCCAATTGCACTTGGGATGATATTGATGCGTTAATTATCGGTAAAGCGCCGGATATGTTTGAAGGTGTGGTAATGCCGGAATCCTATTTGGCCGAAGCTTTAGGCGGTGTAAATAAACCGGTATTGCGTGTACACACGGCAGGTAGTGTGGGTGGTTCAACCGCAATCGTTGCGGCTAATCATATTAAGTCAGGTTTATTTAAACGCGTGTTAACCGTAGCGTTTGAAAAACAAAGTGAATCTAACGCGCATTGGGCGCTTTCGCCTTCTATGCCGTTTCGTCCGCATTTTAATTCGGGTGCAGGTGGTATGTTTGCGCCAGTAATTCGTGAGTATATGCGCAGAAGTGGCGCGCCGGATGATGTGGGTTGTCATGTGGCGGTTAAAGATCGTAAACATGCGCTAAACAATCCGCATGCACATTTGCATTTGCCGGATATCAATTTAGATACGGTTAAAGATAGCCCTATGTTGTGGGAGCCAACGCGGTTTTTAGAGAGTTGCCCTTCTTCGGATGGTGCTTGCGCAATGGTTTTGACCTGCGAATCCTTAGCCAATAGTGGGACTAATAAACCAGCATGGGTTCATGCCATGGCTATGCGCTCCGAGCCTTCGTTTTATCCTTGGCGTGAAGAAGTTAATCCACACGCGAGTCGTGAATGTGCCATCGATTTATATCAACAAGCGGGGATTAGCAATCCGCGCAAAGAATTGGATATGGCCGAAGTGTATGTGCCATTTTCTTGGTTTGAGCCGATTTGGTTAGAGAGTTTGGGTTTTGCTGAGCAAGGAAAAGGTTGGGAGTTAACACTCGACGGGAGTACGTCGTTAGATCAGGGCGGTGATATTCCTTGGAATTGTTCGGGCGGGGTTTTGTCATCTAACCCAATTGGCGCCTCGGGAATGATTCGTTTTGCCGAAGCTGCATTGCAAGTGCGAGGTATGGCGGATAAGCGACAAGTGGATGGCGCGAAAAAAGCACTGGGTCATGCGTATGGTGGACATAGTCAGTTTTTTGCAATGTGGATTGTTGGCGCGGATAAGCCGTAGCAATATTATTTGTCGCCCATGCTATAGGCCTGAATAAAATTATTTTGGATAGTGATAAAAAATTTAAGAATTTATGGAGAATTAAAATGAGCGAAGCGGTCATTGTTGATGCAGTAAGAACGCCTATAGGGCGTGGTAAGCCTTATGTGGGTAAGCTAAGTGGTTTTCATGCTGCGGAGTTGTTGTCCTTAACGCAAAAAGCCTTAATCGAAAAAGCCGGTGTTGCGCCTGATGATGTGGGTCAGATTATTGGTGGCTGTGTAACGCAAGCCGGTGAGCAGTCGAGCAATGTTACTCGTACCGCCTGGTTAAATATGGGTACGGGTTACGCTCCGGGTGTTATTACTATTGATACTCAATGTGGTTCGGCGCAAGCGGCTAATCATATGATTGCGGCGCTTATTGATAACAACACCATTGATATTGGTATTGGTTGCGGTGTTGAGCAAATGAGCCACGTTAGTTTGGGGGATAACGCCCGGCATGAACCTGCCGGTAGACCGCAACCTGAAAGTTGGCCATGGACCGAAAGCGCGCGAGGGCAATTTGAAGCTGCCGAGCGTATTGCAAAAAATCGTGGTTTAAGTCGTTTGGATATCGAAGAGTTTGGTTGTCGTTCGCAAAAGCTAGCGAAAGAAGCGTGGGATAAAGGTTGGTTTGATAAAGAAGTTATTCAAGTGCAAGCGCCAACCTTTGACGAGCAAGGACAGCTAAGCGGTAAAACAGAATTATTTAATCGCGACCAAGGATTGCGTGATACTACGATGGAAGGCTTGGCTGGTTTAAGACCGGTTTATGAGGGTGCTATTCACACTGCTGGAACATCGTCACAAATATCCGATGGCGCAGCGGCAGTGTTATGGATGAGTGTCGATGAAGCAAAAGCGCGTGGATTAAAACCGCGAGCAAGAATTATTTCCAATGTTGTTGTCGGTACTGATCCTTACTATTTATTAGATGGCCCAGTTGATGCGACGCGTGAATTATTTAAGCGCAGCGGAATGAATATCGGTGATATCGATCACGTTGAAATTAACGAAGCTTTTGCCGCCGTATGTTTAAGTTGGGCGCGTGTTTACAAACCCGATATGGACATTGTTAATCCACAAGGTGGTGCAATTGCAATTGGTCATCCAGTGGGTTCAACTGGCGCGCGTTTAATAACTACCGCCTTGCATGCCTTGGAGCGCAAGGATCAAAACACTGCGTTAATTACTATGTGTTGCGGTGGCCATATTGGAACTGGGACGATTATAGAAAGGATTTAATCTGATTATTGCAACAGCCGACGGTATCGTCCTTCGGGCTGGGCGCGTTAACGCGCGCCGCTGCTTTGGTTATTATGTGTTTCGTTTTAGACTATCAATGTAAGGGTGAAAATTTCAAGGAGTCATCGTACTTGAGAAACTCCGCTTGCATTTCATCAAGTACACTGGCCGCTTGAAATATAAAAGAAGAGAACTAACAAATGACTCCTCTATTAGTATTACATTTAGTTGCCGTGGGTATTTGGTTAGGCGTTATTGGCGCTGAGTTTTTTATTGAATTTGATGCGGTGAAAGATGATGAGTCGCATATCAAAGCGTCCAAAATGCATTTTGCTACCGATATTTGGATAGAGATTCCGGCGTTTTTAACCGTGGGTATTACCGGCTTACTTATGCTGAATGCAAGCCATATGGAAGGGCTGTTTCTTTATAAGATTATTTTTGGCTTGCTGGCCATAGTATTTAATCTTGTTTGTGTAGTGGCGGTGTATCGGCGTCGTAACTTTGCCTTGCTTGGCGATATTGCCGGTATGAAAACAACTAACCCGCTTATGCGATTGGGTGGCGCCGGTTTTATTCCCTGTTTTCTAATCGCTATAGTGTTGGCAATCCTTTCTGTCTTGCAGTAGATATCGTTAGTGATTTTTTGTCCTGCGTGTAAAGAGAATGTCTTATGGCTTTTTTAGAAAATAAAATCCCGCCACCTTTAGTCGCTTTGATTTTTGCAGTGGCGATGCTGTGCTTATCATTTTATACGCCAAAGATTGCAGTTAGCGTATCCATGCAGTTGGTTCTAGTAGTGCTGTTATTTTTATTAGGCGCTGTATTTTCTGTATCGGGAGTCGTGTCATTCCGTAAGGCTAAAACAACGGTTAATCCACTTAAGCCCGAATCTTCGACCTCACTTGTGATTTCTGGTGTCTACACCATTACTCGAAATCCCATGTATGTTGGTTTTGTATTATTTCTGTTGGCGTGGTCTGCGTATTTGGCTTCGTTATGGGCTGTGGGTTTTGCACTTTTGTATGCAGTTTATATTCAACGGTTTCAAATACTTCCGGAGGAGCGTGCTATGGAGTCGCTTTTTGGTCAGGCGTTTATTGATTATAAAAGTCGCGTGCGCCGATGGTTGTAAAAGTATTGCGCCTAAACAACCATCAAACTACGGTGATAATTTAAATAGATCGATTGAAAAAGTAAAAAAGATACCGCGCTTAAACTGAATAGTTATCTCTCGGCTTCATCCATTTCTTTAAGCAGTTCTTGTGCGTGCTGATAGCCAATCTCAATTAATTCTTCGGCGCGATGAAAATCCAAAAAACTGCATAAATTACAGGGTATTTCTATAATATGTGTTGGCACAGTAGCGGCTAATTTAAATTGAGTAATGGCCGCCTGCATAGCTTCCATTGATCGCAGCATAACATCCGATGCGCCGAGTTGTTCGGGTTCATCACTGACATCGCTGGCATCATCGGGCCAGATTTGATCCAGAAATTGTCCAATGCTTCCTTCATAAGCCGCAAGTAAGGGGCTAACCGGTTTTTCTTCTTCTGGCGGTTCAATGTCTAGCTTACGATCGTAAGGGCCGTTTAAATCGACGGCTATCGTGATATCAGTTCTATCATTTAATGTTGGTGCAACGGGCACCGGGTTAATAATGCCGCCGTCGACCAATACTCTGCCTTCAATAATCACCGGGCTAAAAAAACTCGGTACCGCCATCGATGCGCGCATGGCTTGATAAAGTGAGCCTTCGTTAAACCATATTTCATTGCCTTTACCGCCCCGTGCAATGTCCGTAGCAACGGCGGTATAGCCAATCGGTAAATCCTGAATTTGGCATTCGCCAATCAAGTCT
>CAJQQO010000247.1 GCA_905480475.1 uncultured Pseudomonadales bacterium
CACAGTAACGCGCCGCCAATAACACCCTGAAAACCCAAATAGGCAACAGCATTAAATAATAAAGTCCCAACGGTATAACCCATCAAGCCGAGCAGAATAATCGGCTTGCGTCCCACCCGATCACTTCGCCTTCCCCAAAACGGCGCAACTAAGGCAAACACTAAGGCGGTCATGGCCGACAATGAAGTAATCGCCAGCTTGCCCGGCTGCCAATCAATCCCAGAGAATGGCAATGTAATAATAATTGCGTCTAAACCTAGCTCGCGACCGAGTGCAGGCATAACCGCATAGATAACTGTTTGACCCATGCCGATGCTGAGCATGGCCAGATATAGCACCCATGGGGTTGGCAGCGCATGTGCGCGTGCTTGATCGGCGCTGTTCATTTAAGACAACTCATGGCGGTGCTCTTCCTTAAAGGCGTGCTTAAATATGGAGAGGAGATCAATGGCGAGATAGAACCAGCCGATTAATGTAACCGCAGCGGCCGCTTAGCTCAATCGTAAAAGCGGCCAATATCTCAGCGGTAATTTAGGCAAGGTATTAGATTTTAGATAGGGATATTCTGATAAAGCCAATCTTTGAAGCGTTTTTTGCGCAGCTGGCTTTTTGTAAGGCAGCAAATGACGCTGCCAGATCAATATCGTAATGACGTCGGTTCGAGCTTAAGGCTTTAAGAAATTTTGGCGATAACGTCTAACTTGGCAGCGTCCAAAGCAGCATCCAGCGCGCCTCTATCACTACCGCCACCCTGGGCAAAATCAGCTCGACCACCGCCTTTACCACCGACAGCCGCCGATAAGGATTTAATAATATCCCCAGCTTTAATCTTCTCAACCAAGGTGTCGGTCACGCCAGCAACCAACGCAATTTTATCCTCGCCCGGCGCTGCCAAAATAACCACACCCGAACCCATTTTTTGTTTTAGCTGATCAACTGTATCACGCAGTGATTTTGGATCGGCGCCTTCTAGTGTTGCCGCTAACACTTTGACACCAGCAATATCACTTGCTTGCGCCAATAAATCACCACCCACACTACTAGCCAGTTTTTGCTGTAGCTGATGGAGTTTTTTCTCCAGCGTTTTTTGTTGATCCAACAATTGCTGCACTTTACTCGGCAACTCAGCCGGTTGCGCTTTTAAAAGCTGCGCGGCTTTTTGTACATTGATATCGCTTTGCTCAATGAGTTGTAAGGCGCCTTCACCGGTAACCGCTTCAATCCGTCTAACCCCAGCGGCAATACCTGATTCGGACACCACTAACATCAAACCAATATCGCCAGTACGTTCTACATGCGTACCACCACAAAGCTCGACAGAAAAACGATCGGTACCCATACTTAATACGCGCACTTCATTGCCGTACTTTTCACCGAATAAAGCCATCGCGCCCGCTTCCTTGGCGCTATCCATATCGGTGACTTGAACATCCACTTCGGCATTGGCACGAATTTGTTGGTTAACCAATTCGCTTATGGTTTTTAATTCAGCGGCCGTTACCGCCTCGGGATGAGAAAAATCAAAGCGCAATTTATCGGCATCAACCAAACTGCCCTTTTGATTAACATGATCACCTAACACTTGTCGCAAAGCGGCATGCAATAAATGGGTTGCCGAATGATTAAGTGCTTTGGCTTGACGGATTTGCTCACTGACATTGGCATTGACTTGATCACCAACATTTAAAGCACCCTCTTTTACGCTGCCCCTATGCAAAAAGGTATTACCTTGTTTTTGTGTATCAATAACATCAAATAAAGCCGTGCCACCCGCTTGCCCAGACAATACCTGCAATTGACCAAAGTCACCCGCTTGGCCACCAGACTCGGCGTAAAACGGGGTTTTATCTAACACGACAATTCCGCTATCACCGCTATTTAAACTAGCGACTGCGCGACCTTCTAAAAATAGCGCTTGAACGGTAGCGGTATCGGCAAGCTGATCGTAACCGTTAAATACCGTATCAATGCTAGCACCCGAAGATTCGATATCGAGTTTTTCTGCCCCGCCGGATTTAAATTGACTGGCGGCTTTGGCTTGCGCACGTTGTTTTTCCATTGCCTGCTCATAGCCGACAACATCTACCGTCATATTGCGTTCGCGGGCAATATCGGCAGTTAAGTCCAATGGAAAGCCATAGGTGTCATAGAGTTTAAACGCAGTCTCACCGGGGATAACACTATCACTTAGCTGCGCTAAATCGTGTTCAAGGATTTTCATTCCTTGCACCAGCGTCACTGCAAACTGCTCTTCTTCTGTTTTTAGTGCCCGCTCAATTTTTTCTTGTAGCTTGACTAGCTCCGGATAAGCCTCACCCATAACTTTGGCTAGGGGCGCAACCAACTGCCAGAAAAATAAACCTTGAGCGCCAAGCTTATTACCGTGTCTTACTGCACGACGGATAATACGACGCAAAACATAACCGCGACCTTCATTCGATGGCATCACACCATCAACCACTAAAAACGCGCAGGAGCGGATATGATCAGCAATCACGCGTAAGGAGCTTTGACCTTGATCTTTTATATCTACTATATCGGCGGCGGCAGTTAATAACTGCTGAAATAAATCGATCTCGTAGTTGCTATGCACGCCTTGCATAACTGCTGCAACACGCTCTAGACCCATACCAGTATCAACCGACGGTTTTGGCAACGGGGCCATTGCACCATCGGCAGAACGGTTGTATTGCATAAATACAATATTCCAGATTTCGATATAACGATCGCCATCTTCTTCTGGCGTACCCGGCAATCCACCCTCTATATCCGCGCCATGATCATAAAAGATTTCGGTACATGGACCACATGGGCCGGTATCACCCATTGACCAAAAATTATCGGATGCGTAACGCGCACCTTTATTGTCACCAATGCGAATAATTCGCTCGTCTGCCAAACCGACTTTGTCATGCCAAATAGCGGCCGCTTCTTTATCATCGGCATAAACGGTTACCCATAGGCGATCTTTAGGAATCGCCAACACGCCGGTTAAAAATTCCCAGGCAAAGGGAATCGCATCATCTTTAAAGTAATCGCCAAAACTAAAATTACCTAACATTTCAAAAAAGGTGTGGTGGCGCGCGGTGTAACCTACATTTTCTAAATCATTATGTTTACCACCGGCTCGCACGCAACGCTGCGAACTGGTTGCGCGAACATAATCGCGCTTATCATCACCTAAAAATACATCTTTAAATTGCACCATACCGGCATTGGTAAATAATAGCGTCGCATCATTACCCGGCACTAGCGAACTACTGCTAACACGGCTATGTTTATGCTGTTCAAAATAGGCTAAAAACGCTTCGCGAATAGCTGCGCTGCTGGTAGGTATAGCCGAATTGGTGACTTTGTTCATGA